>NZ_CDSBKO010000053.1:0-43518 GCF_977115655.1 Aquimarina sp. | reverse complement strand
ATAGATGAAAAAGAAATAATTTATTAGTGCTATTTCAAAGTTAAAATGGTATAAAACTAAGAAAATCATTGTATTTATGGTATCTCAAAGTTTCATCACGAAGTTCTATTGTATAATCCGGGTTTAAAAACAAAATCGAAATTCTGGAAAAACACTCGAAATTCTGGAATGTCCGTTACCAATTTTTGCATTACACTTCTAACTCTACCTATATTTGTTGATATCAAAGCATTTTGGTACTAAACAAGAAGCATTAAATAATTCGAAATACAGTTAAAAAAATAAACATGTGTTTAAAATAGAAGGAGTTTGTTTGTATGTGATTTTAAGAGAATAAAATTTATCGAATACGGATAAAAAAAATATATTAAAATATTGTTGCAACGATAGTCATAAATCTCATTTGACTTTAACTATTTGAGGTAAAATCATTTTAAATTTATTGTATAATGAAAAATTCAATTTTAAAAATAGAGGGAGTTCATACTATAAACAAAAATCAACAAAAAAGCATCCATGGGGGATTAGGTTTTGTTTCATTACTACTGTATAACAGATGTTGCGCAGGAAGTAGCCTGCCAGAATGCGCTGATATTCAGTGTGTAATGCAATAATGATTTGTTGTAAACCATTTTAAGAAAAGTAATTTTCTGCCTCTTTTTGAGGCTTATATAAAAAGTGGGAATGTTTATGTTTAAACAGTTCCCACTTTTTTTATTTATAAAAAACAAAATGTTTTAAGAGATAAATGATTATACATCTCTAGGAATACTTGTTGTACCATTCGTTACATTACAGGCACCATTGCAGGTTTTTATATTACCACTGGCAGTACCAAGTAAACTTCCTCCTGTGATCATTTTTAGGTTTAGTTTAGAAATTTCAATTTTTTTTAAGGCCAATTTTTTAAGTGTAATTGATTGCTTTTTCATTTATATAATTTTAAAAATGTAAAGCAAGATAACAAAAGTGGTTGTTTTGATATTTGAAAAACAAATCCGGTTACTCGAAATTCTAGAATTTCGAGTTGTTATTTTTTTTTGCAAATCAGAGGCAGTTTTTTTAAAACCGATAAAACTCTCTAATGCTTGCATCGGTGATTAAGAAAAAAGCTTGAAAATCTAAAATATTTAATCAAGCTAAAAATAAACGTTCTTCTGTTAAATGTTTTATTGGCTTGCTTTGAGCATTACTTTAATAGCTTTCTTTTTCAAGTTGTTTAATATAATAAGAAGGTTTGATCCCTATTTGTTTGTAAAAAGCATTAGAAAATGTTTCTGCGCTGTTATATCCTGTCTCATTAGCAATAGCTTTTATTGTAAATTTACGAAGAGTAATATTTTCTTTTAATTCTTTTATAGCATACGTTACACGTAATTCGTTTAAATAAGAAATAAAAGGTTTGTTTTTATAGTGATTTATGACCAAGGATAAATACTTAACATTGGTTTTTATATCATCTGCTAAGGATTGGGCACTTATATTAGGATCAAGATATTTTTGATTCTTTTCAAACTCTTCTAATTGATCTATGATATATCTAATGTGTTTTTCGGGTACATTTATTGTTTTGTCGGTAGGGGCAGGGATAATAATTTCTTCTTTTTGTGTAGTACTTATTTTAGAAACAGATTCGTATTTTGACATTAATTTCTCGAAACGTAGCCTGTACAACCGTTTTTTTTTATGCTGATAAAACAATATCGTTATAAGAGAGATTAACGCTGCAACTAATAGTAGTATGCTAGCGATATAAGTTCCAGTGTTTTTATTGAGTTTCTTTATCAAGACTTGTTGTTCTTCAAGTAAAAGAGGGATATCATACTCGTCTTTTATTTTTTTGTTTATAAGAAACTGATCTTTCAGATAATTATTAAGAACCCCATTTAGTTTATTTAAGTACTTGTTTTGATTTTGTAAGTCACCTTTACCCTTATAGTAATCTTTTATGTATTCATATATTTTGATATGTTTGTATTGAGGGACCGAGTGTAGGGTCTCTAAAATAGAATCCGTTTTTTTAAAATAAACAATCCCTTTTTCTTTATTCCCCAGGTCATTATAAGACTTTCCTAAATAAAAATAACAATCAATCGTATTCGATTTATCCCCGAACTCTAAAATATTTGGTAATGCTGTATTAATGCTATCTATTGCTATAGTGTATTTTTTTTTAGCATATTGATTGATACCTTCACAAAGAGTAAAATAGGTTTTCATAGAGTGTAAATCTTTATCTGTGTATTGTTGTGATTTATGATATCCAATTTTATTATAGTAGGTTGTGGAGTCATTTTTTTTAATATCTATATAAGTTTCAGCAATAGCATGCAAAGAGTATAAATAACTGAATTTATTGATGTAGTCATCTTTAGTATTATAGAATTCGGCACATTTTTTATAAATCAAAATAGCATCTTCTTTCTCATCCAAATGCTCACTTTTTACAATCCCCATCAAATAACTAATCTTATATAATAAATCTTCATTATTATTGGCTTTTGCAGAGCTATGCGCGTCAATTAAATTATTTAAAGTTTTTTGGATATTTCTTTCTTGATACAAAAAGTATTCTGCTTTGTCAAAATATGCATAAGCAAGGTGATTTGTGTTTTGGTAATTCTTGGCAATTGTAATGGCGCTATCCAAATATTTTATTTTCTCATTAGTTTTTATTTGATATGAACATAAAAGATATCCCTTTATAATATGCAGAGTATCTTTGTTTTCTTTAGACCTTTTTAGGTAAAAATGAGCAATTTTTTTTGCCACTATACTATCCGTATCAGAATATTGATTATAAAGATCATTAAGCTCTTTGTAGTTTCTTTTTTCTAATGATTCAAAATTATTTTGTGCTGTTAATAAAGCCGGGGTAAAAAGAAATTGTAGTAAAAAACAATATAAAAAAAACCTGTACATGATATTCTTTTTGAAGAAACATTTATTTAAGAGCAATGCTGTTGCTATTCGTAAAAATAGCATTATTTTTATTGGTTGAGTGAGTCAAATATAAATCATATTAGTATTGTAAAAAATGAAAATAGACCTTAGGAGCGATACGGTAACAAAACCTACATCGGCAATGCTTAATGCCATGATGAGTGCTGAAGTAGGAGACGATGTCTACAAAGAAGACCCTAGTGTGAACAAGCTGGAAGAAAAAATTGCTACTATGTTTGGTATGGAAAAAGCGTTGTTTTTTCCATCAGGGAGTATGGCAAACCAAGCAGCAATTAAGTTACATACGCAGCCTGGAGAGCAGTTGATTGCAGATAAATACGCTCATATATATAATTATGAAGGAGGAGGGGTTTCTTTTAATAGTGGCGTATCCTGTAAGTTGCTGGATGGCAATAGGGGTATGATTACCGCAGCACAAGTTGAAGAAGCTGTTAACCCCCCTGATTTTTATCACAGTCCATTAACAAGTTTGGTAAGTATAGAAAATACAACAAACAAAGGGGGAGGGGCATGTTATGAACTTACAGAAATTAAAAAAATAAAACAAGTTTGTGATCGTCACGGTTTAGGATACCATCTGGATGGAGCACGACTTTGGAATGCTCTGGTTGCAAAAGGAGAGACCGCTACAGAATATGGGGCAATTTTTGATACTATCTCGGTATGTTTAAGCAAAGGGTTGGGGGCACCTGTGGGGTCAGTTTTGATTGGTAATGCAAAAATCATGGAAAAAGCTATTCGGGTTAGAAAAGTTTTGGGCGGAGGGATGCGCCAGATTGGTTATATGGCAGCAGCAGGTTTATATGCTGTAGAAAATAATATAGACAGATTGGCCCAAGATCATAAAAGAGCCAGAGAAATAGGAGCCGTTGTAGCAAAATTACCTTTTGTAAAATGTGTAGAACCTATAGAGACTAACATTATAATATTTAGCATAGATGGAAACGAACAGGATTTTATAGCTAAAATGGCAGAAAAAAACGTTCATTTTTATGGAATGGGACAAGGCAAATTAAGATTTGTAACCCATTTAGATTATACAGAAGAAATGCATAAATATTTTTTGGAAATATTGACTATGCTTTAAAATAAAAAATGAGGTTGAATTATTCGCTTTTTAGCTTATAATTCACCCTCGTTTTACTATATATATAACACTTTAAAAAAAATTAAATTTCTTTGGTGTCAGAATCAGGAGCATTTTCTTTTACAGAATTTATGCCATTTTCCATTCCCGATTCAGAAGCATACATTTGACTGCTACCTATTACTTGACCATTACCAGCTTTTAGGTTAAAATAAAATTTACCGTTTTTAGCAGTTTTACGCTCATATTTACCATCTTCAGGTGCATTTTTCTTTACTGAAGCGATTCCGTTTTCTGCAGCAGACTTACTATTGTAAACCTCGCTGCTTAAAATAACTTGCCCGTTTTTAGCCTTTAAAGTAAAATGATAGCCAGACCCTTCTTTATTTTTGAGTTCAAACATAGTGTCAGATTTTTTAGTTAATTTTTTAGCTTTCGTTAAAATTATACAATTAAAAGGAAAAAGAAAAATGTATTGTAACTGAATATCATGTCTGACAAGTGTTTTTTATTGAAAAACTATAAGCAGCAAGCAGAAAAAAACTACTATGATTAATAATGTTTATCTACTTATCTCTATGTTTTTTTATTACTTAGCAAATACAGACAAGATATGTATAAAAAAATTACATAAACTTGTCTAACCCGGGGATATTTGGCATCCCTTCTTTTGCAACAGCAGCTAATTCGGTTTCGTTAATTTTTGAAGCTTTAGAAATAGCCTTGTTTAAGGTCAAAATTAGATAATCTTCTAATTGTTCTTTGTCTTCGAGCAGCGAATCGGCAATATCGATATTCTTTATTTCTCGATTAGCAGTAAGTGTAATTTTGAGCAAACCATCCTTACTATCTTCATCTATCAAAACAGTGTTTAACCTTTTTTTAGTTTCTTCTACCTTTTGTTGAGCCTCTTTTAATTTGCTCATCATTCCCATCATATCTCCAAACATATTTTTTTTTTAAAATTTATTAATACAAAATTAGTATTTTGGGTGTTAATAAACTAGAAAGATTATTATGAAAACCTCACATATTATATTCTTATTATCCCTTATTTTTGCAACTTCATGCAAAAAAAATACAATGAATACTTTGGAAACCAAAATCCAACCTCCTGTTGCAGATAAAAAACCTATAAATTTAGAAAAACATGATGATATTCGTGTAGACAATTATTTTTGGTTAAATGAACGTGAAAACCCCGAGGTAATAGACTATTTAGAGAGAGAGAATGATTATAATGAAAAAATGACGGCTCATACAAAGCAATTTCAAAAGTCCCTTTTTGAAGAAATGAAAAGCCGTATTAAAGAGGACGACTCTTCGGTACCATATAAACTAAATGGATATTGGTATTTAACCAGATTTGAAAAAGGAAAAGACTATCCTGTTTATTCTAGGAAAAAAGAAACTCTGGAAGCAGAAGAAGAAATTCTTTTTGATTGTAATAAAGAAGCAGAAGGACATAGCTATTACAGATTGGCAGGACTTAATATTAGTCCGGATAACAAACTAGCAGCATTTGGGGTAGATACAGTTAGCCGTCGTAATTATACCATACAAATAAAAAACATAGAAACGGGCGAAATATATCCGGAAGTTATAGAAACAACCACAGGAGGAAGTACTTGGGCTGCAGATAGTAAAACTTTGTTTTATACCAAAAAAGATGAAGAAACGCTACGTTCTAACAAGATTTACAGACATGTTTTGGGAACTTCCGTTTCTGAAGATGTAGAAGTTTATGATGAAACCGACGATACCTTTAATACCTTTGTGTATAAAACCAAGTCTAAAAAATACCTTGTAATTGGTTCTGGTAGTACATTAACCTCAGAATATAGAATTTTAAGAGCAGATAACCCAACAGGAGAGTTTAAAGTTTTTCAACCAAGAATCCGAGGGTTAGAATATGGGATTTCGCATTACAAAGATCATTTTTATGTATTGACCAATGCAGACGAAGCTACCAATTTTAAACTAATGAAGGTTTCTGAGGATAATACCGCCAAAGAAAATTGGAAAGATTTGATCCCACATAGAAAAAATGTTTTGTTGGAAGATATAGAAATCTTTAAAGATTATTTGGTAGTTAGTGAGCGGGATAATGGATTAAACAAAATTAATATTAAAAAATGGGACGGAACCGCAGATTATTATCTTCCTTTTGATAATGAAACCTATACAGCTTATGTAAGTACTAATCCCGATTTTGATACCAAAAGCCTCAGATATTCATATAATTCGCTTACCACTCCTAATTCTGTTATCGATTTTGATATGGAAACCAAGGAAAAAGAAATAAAAAAAGAGCAGGAAGTCCTTGGAGGAAAATATGATAAAAATAATTATGTATCCGAAAGAATATGGGCGACAGCAGATGACGGAACCAAGATCCCTATGTCACTGGTATATAAAAAAGGAATAAAAAAAGACGGCAACAATCCCTTGTTGCAATATGGGTATGGATCTTATGGTTCAACTATTGATCCGTATTTTTCTACCACCAGATTAAGCTTGTTGGACAGAGGGTTTATTTTTGCTATAGCACACATTCGTGGAAGCGAATACCTGGGACGATCCTGGTATGAAGATGGAAAACTCCTGAAGAAAAAAAATACATTTACAGACTTTATAGCATGTTCCAGATTTCTTATAGATCAAAAATATACTTCCCCTAAGCATTTATATGCAATGGGAGGATCTGCAGGAGGGCTGTTAATGGGAGCGATAGTAAACATGGCACCCCGATTGTATAACGGGGTAGTAGCAGCAGTACCATTTGTAGATGTTGTAACAACAATGCTTGATGATAGTATCCCCCTAACAACCGGAGAGTATGACGAATGGGGCAACCCAAACGAAGAGAAATATTATACCTACATGAAATCTTATTCTCCTTACGATAATGTCATAGCTCAGGATTATCCAAATATGCTTATAACTACTGGTTTGCATGATTCTCAAGTACAATATTGGGAGCCGGCAAAATGGGTGGCAAAACTAAGGGATCTAAAAACAGATACCAATTTATTATTATTGCATACCAATATGGAAGCAGGTCATGGAGGAGCTTCGGGTAGATTTGAAGCGCTTAAAGAAGTAGCCGAAGAATATGCCTTTTTATTAGATTTAGAAAGTATAAGAGAATAATTAAAAAAAATAGTGTAACTTCGTACCGTTTTTATAACAGTATGTGCGATTCCCTAGAATTTATCTGCGTACTCGTTAAAACAACAATTATATGAGAGAAGATATTAAGGCTTATAATAATGTTTTAGAGCTTATTGGCGATACACCGCTTATAAAATTAAACAGGATTATGAAAGACTTTCCGGGAAATTACTACGCAAAAGTAGAATCTTTTAATCCGGGACACTCTACCAAAGACAGGATAGCACTTTATATTATAGAAGAAGCCGAAAAAAAAGGGGTTCTTAAACCAGGAGATACTATTATAGAAACAACTAGCGGTAATACAGGCTTTAGCTTAGCTATGGTTAGTGTTATAAAAGGGTATGATTGTATTCTGGCAGTAAGCTCAAAATCTTCTAAAGATAAAATAGCAATGCTAAAAAATATGGGGGCCAAAGTGTACGTTTGCCCAGCTCATGTAAGCGCAGATGACCCAAGATCCTATTACCAGGTAGCAAAAAGACTTCATGAAGAAATAAAAGGTTCGGTTTATATAAACCAATATTTTAATGAATTAAATATTGATGCTCATTATAATTCTACAGGACCAGAAATATGGAAACAAACAAACGGTAAACTTACCCATTTTATAGCTTGTTGTGGAACAGGAGGTACTATATCTGGTACTGCCCGGTTTTTGAAAGAACAAAATTCTGAAATACGTGTTTTGGGAATTGATGCTTATGGATCTGTTTTAAAAAAATACCACGAATCCAGAGAATTTGATGAAAAAGAAATATACCCATACAGGATCGAAGGCTTAGGTAAAAATCTAATACCTACCGCAACAGACTTTGATGTTATAGATAAATTTGAAAAAGTAAGTGATGAAGATAGTGCCCATACAGCAAGAGAACTGGCAAAAAAAGAAGGCTTGTTCTTAGGATATACCAGTGGCGCTGCTTTACAAGGAATAAAACAATTGGCAGAACAAGGAGAGTTTGACGAAAATAGTAATGTTATTGTTATTCTTCCTGACCACGGATCAAGATATATGAGCAAAGTATTTAGTGATGACTGGATGACCGAACAAGGCTTTTTTGATAGTAAGAATGAAGTAGATGCTACTAAAATTCAGTTTATAAAATAAAAGCCGAGATAAAAATTAAAACTTTACAAAAAACGTCCCGAATATTTCGGGATGTTTTTTTTTGCAACAATAATAGCTTCGGCCCTGTGTTTTTACAATAAAAAAGAATGAGGAAGAATGAACAAAAATTCCAGCATATTTTTTTGGCTATTAAAGTTGTTTTAAATCCGTTTTATCCATGTTAAAGTTAAAATGATATCATGATCCACTTATACAAAAACAAAATATAACTTTTTTCAGACTTTGTAAGCTTAATTTGCTATTATAAATATCTTCTTATAGCTGCACACAAATAATTTTTTCAATAAAATAACACTTTCTAAAAGTGAATTTGAATATAATTATGCCATCAAATCAATTTTCCGTATTTTCGCACACTTATAAGAAACAATTTTTTGATAAATGAGAGATTTATTTGATAAAATTTATAAAGATAAAGGGCCATTAGGAAAATGGGCGGATCAAGCAGAGGGGTATTTTGTTTTTCCTAAGTTAGAAGGGCCTATATCAAATAGAATGCGGTTTCAAGGGAGAGAAGTTATTACCTGGAGTATCAATGACTATTTGGGATTAGCAAACATGAAAGAAGTTCGTAAGGTAGATGCAGAAGCAGCAGCAGCTTACGGCTCGGCATACCCTATGGGAGCTAGAATGATGAGTGGTCATACAGATTTGCATGAACAACTTCAAGATGAACTGGCACAGTTTGTCGATAAAGAGGCTGCATATTTATTGAATTTTGGTTACCAGGGCATGGTTTCTACTATAGACGCGTTGGTAAACAAGGATGATATTATTGTTTATGATGTTGATGCGCATGCATGTATAATCGATGGTGTTAGATTACATCAGGGACAACGTTATACCTATCGCCACAACGATATGGATAGTATCGATAAAAACCTGATGAGGGCTACAAAAATGGCAGAAAAAACAGGAGGCGGGATCTTGTTGATATCTGAAGGTGTCTTTGGTATGCGTGGTGAACAAGGAAAATTAAAAGAAATAGTAGCTTTAAAACAAAAATATAATTTTAGGTTATTTGTTGATGATGCACATGGGTTTGGAACACTTGGAGCTACCGGAGCAGGAACAGGAGAAGAACAAGGTATTCAAAACCAAATAGATGTATATTTTGCTACTTTTGCTAAATCTATGGCAAGTACAGGAGCATTTATAGCTGCGGATCAAGAAATCATTGATTATTTAAAGTACAACCTACGATCACAAATGTTTGCAAAATCGCTTCAGATGCAATTGGTAGTAGGAGCACTTAAGCGTTTGGATATGCTTAGGACAATGCCAGAGTTAAAAGCGAAGTTATGGGAGAATGTTAATGCATTACAAAATGGCTTAAGAGAACGAGGGTTTGATCTGGGTACTACGCAAAGTTGTGTAACGCCAGTGTACTTAAAAGGTAGTATACCCGAAGCTATGGCTTTGGTTAAAGACTTAAGAGAAAATCACGGGGTGTTTTGCTCTATTGTTGTATATCCTGTAATACCCAAAGGATTAATATTGTTAAGGTTAATCCCTACTGCATCACATACAATGCAGGATATAGAAGAAACTTTAAATGCATTTTCTGCTATACGAGAGCTTCTGGAAAATGGAACATACAAACGCATTTCTGCTTCTGTAGCCGAGGCTATGGGAGAATAAAAGGAACAGCGATTCCTTAAATAAAGGATGCGTTTTAAGATAATTTTAAAACCCGAAAGGTTACACTTTTCGGGTTTTTTGCCTTGAACTTCGATTTTTTCCTTTATAAATCTTTTATCCCATTTCATATTAATTTAGCTATACCATATTATAATCCGGGTTAAAAACCAACTGCCGTATCATCTCCTCTTTTATCGGCACCACCCTCTAGTCTGCCGTCGGGTAATACAAGAATACCATCTACTTTTCCTATAATTTCAGATTCTTTCTGGTTGATTTTATATCCTTTTTGTTTTAAGTTATCCATCAAGCTACTACTAAATGACTCTGGTTCGAACATTACCACATCTGGTAACCACTGGTGATGAAAACGGGGTGCATTAACCGCATCCTGCATAGTCATGTCAAATTCTTTTACATTCAGTATGGTTTGCAATACAGAGGTTATAATAGTAGACCCGCCCGGAGTACCTACAGACATCCATAGTTTTCCATCCTTTTCAACAATGGTAGGGGTCATAGAACTTAACATTCTTTTTTCCGGAGCAATGGCATTGGCTTCTGCACCAATTAGCCCAAACATATTAGGAGTACCGGGTTTTGCACTAAAATCATCCATTTCATTATTAAGAAAGGTACCAATTTCGGGAACATATAACTTAGAGCCATAGGCGCCGTTAAGGGTTATAGTTGCAGAAATAGCATTGCCAAAGGAATCTACAATAGAGTAGTGGGTAGTCTCGTCGCTTTCGTAACCAGAAATTATTCCGCAATTAATATCTGAGGACAAAGTAGCTTTATCAAAACTAAAATCCCTCATTCTATAGGTAAGATATTCTTTACTAATTAAAGTGTCTACAGGAATATTTACAAAGTCGGGATCCCCCAAATAAAAGCTACGGTCTGCATAAGCTCTTCTTTCTGCCTCTGTAATAACCTGGATAGCTTTAAGAGAGTTATGCCCATACTGTTTTAAGTTGTATGGTTCTATCATTTTCATAATTTGGGCAAGACATATACCGCCACTAGATGGGGGGGACATCGATATAACAGACAGCCCTTTATATTCAAAACGTACAGGATCACGCCATTTTACTTCATATTTGGACAGGTCTTCCATGGTCATTATTCCTCCTTTGGATTGTATTCGTTCCACTATTTTTTCCCCTGTCTCTCCCGTATAAAACTCAGAAGCCCCATTTTTAATAATGCGTTTCAGGGTTTCTGCCAGTTGTTTGTTTTTTATAGTGTCTCCTGCTTTATAATTTTTTGCAAAAAGAATAGTGTCTTGATTGACTTCCATAAACAACTCCTTGTATTCGTCAAATCGTTTTTTTTGCTTTTCCGTAATAACAAAACCTTTATTGGCTAATGCAACCACAGGATTTAAAATATCTTCGATAGGCAGAGAACCCAATTTTTCGTGTACAGCAAAGATTCCTGCAATAGTACCTGGTACGCCAATTGCCATAGCACCTAGCTGACTTTTTTTGGGTATTGGATTTCCGTTTTCATCCAGATACATATCTTTGGTTGCTGCCAACGGGGCTTTTTCTCTAAAATCTATGGCTCCCACATCTCCATTTGCTTTTCTGTATACCATAAAACCGCCACCTCCCAGACTTCCTGCAAATGGATATGTTACCGCAAGTGCCATTTCTGTACCAACCATAGCATCAAAGGCATTACCTCCTTTTTTAAGAATGTCTGCCCCAATTTTTGAAGCTTCTTCTCTGGCAGAAACTACCATTGCTTTTTGAGTAATAAGACCAGTAACAGGAGTAGTTTCTGTTTTCAATTCTGGTTTGGTATTGGTTTTACAAGAAAAGCTAAACGTTACTAAAAGTACGTAACATAAAGAGTATATAAAATTTATCTTCATCTGTTTAAAGTTTTATAAGCGATTGATTGTTCGTTTTTAATCCCTTATTGAGGGGGATTGCTTTCCTGAGGTTTGCCTCGAAAAACAATATATACAGAAACATGCATAGTGTTTTTTTTTCAATGTTATTGCGTTATGGTACTTAATTAAATGCCTGTTATGTACTTTTCATAGTAATCTTAGTTCATTTTTTACATATAGTTCCAGTTCTTCAAAAAAAGATTGAAACTCTTTGCCAAAATCCGTATAATACTCTTCGAGTTCTATAACCGCAAAATTCATTTTAGATCTGTTTTTTGTTCTTTGGTTCATTTGGTATAAAATGGTACCAATACCTTGTATAGATGCATAACTTAAAAGCCAGTTATCTTTAATCATGTAGGGCATAAAATTCTGAATTTTTTTAGGCAAAATCTCATAATACTCCTGTAGTAGTGTGTAGAACCCGGAAATGTACTCTTCTAAAGGAGTGTCTGAATACTCTTTCCAGTTAGCAGCCAAAAAATGGTCATACAGGATGTCTACAATAACAGTACTGTAATGACCATACTTGGGAAACAATCGGGATACACTTTTTTTTACAATAGGATGGCTATCTGTATAAGAGTCGATTTTACGATGCAAAGTAATTCCCTTTTGCACTTCATTTGGGTATTGCAGATATGCTTTGCCTTTAACAGAATCGGCAATAAAATTTCCTATAGTAAGTTCTGGATTCTCCCCAGAGAGATAAATATGGGCTAAAAAATTCATTGGGTTAAAATACGATTTTTTCAATAGTAATATCGATTAATTATAGTCGTTTGTGGGATTAAAGGTATCACTTGTAGAAAAACGTAAGGGGAACGATTAAAATCATTTAGTTTTGAGGATACACCCAAAAACTTAGACGATGAGATGTACTGTTTTTTTTCTTTCTTTTATTATTCTTGTTTTGTTTGCATCTTGCAAAAAAGAAATAACAAGTATAGATTTTACAAGCCCTGATACATTTACCAGTGGTATTGAAGGACCAGCAACAGATTCTAAGGGTAATATCTATGCGGTTAATTATCAAAAAGAAGGAACGGTAGGTAAAATTACTCCACAAGGAGAGCTATCCTTATTTTTAGAGCTGCCAAACGGAAGTATTGGAAACGGGATCAGGTTTGGAAAACAAGGCGAAATGTATATTGCAGATTATACCAACCACAATATTTTGGTGGTGGATATGCATACCCGAAAAATTTCGGTTTTTGCGCACCACCCAGATGCAAACCAACCCAATGATATTGCTGTTTCCCCATCAGGAATTATATATGCCAGCGATCCAAATTGGAAAAAAGGAACAGGTAATATTTGGAAAATAACCAAAAACAAAGGGTTCGAGAGACTAGAAAGTGATATGGGGACAACCAATGGGATAGAAGTAAGCCCCGATGGAAAAAAGTTGTATGTTAATGAATCTGTTCAACAAAAAATATGGGTATACGATATTCTGGATAACGGTAGTATAGCAAATAAAAAAATGTTCTATTCTTTTAAAGATTTTGGATTAGATGGTATGCGATGTGATAATAAAGGCAATCTGTATATATGCAGGTTTGATAAAGGTACGGTTGTGATATTGTCTCCGGAAGGTGAATTTTTAAAAGAAATAGAACTGAAGGGGAGTAAACCTACCAATATAACCTTTAGTAATGATTATACTGCTTTATATATAACAATGGCAGACAGAGGGTGCATAGAAAAGGTTGAAAATCAATTGTAATACACTATAAATGCTGTCTGCGATAGATTTCTGCTTTTGTGAATCCTTTATTCTTGAAAAATTATCATTGTTTTTTTGTAAACTTTAATCGTAAAGTTGTGGTACTCTGCAAGACCTTGTACATTTGTATCTATATCATACAATCAAAACAATAATACATGACATTAATAAAATCAATTTCGGGGATTAGAGGAACGATAGGAGGAACAGTAGGGGATAACCTTACACCTGTAGATGCAGTAAAATTTGCATCTGCTTATGGTAGTTGGTTAAAAAAGGAAACAAACAAAGAACACCCAACCGTAGTGGTAGGAAGGGATGCACGTATATCCGGATCTATGATCCAGCAACTGGTAATGAATGGTTTGGTAGGATTAGGGATACATGTAATAGATTTGGGCTTGTCTACAACTCCTACGGTAGAGATAGCCGTACCCTTAGAAAAAGCAGATGGTGGAATAATATTAACAGCAAGTCATAATCCAAAACAATGGAATGCTCTTAAGTTATTAAATAACAAAGGGGAGTTTTTAAATGCAGAAAACGGAAAAAAGATTCTGGATATAGCAGAAAATGATAGTTATGTTTTTGCAGAAGTAGATGATTTAGGAAGCATTACCGTTAATGATACATATATCGATAAACATATAGAAGAGGTTCTCAACCTGCCTTTGGTAAATGCTGAATTGGTAAAAAAATCAAGTTTTAAAGTGGTGGTAGATGCCGTTAATTCTACAGGAGGAATTGCAATTCCGGGACTATTAAAAAAAATGGGGGTAGAAGTAGTAGAATTATACTGCGAGCCAAACGGGCATTTTCCTCACAATCCGGAACCATTAAAAGAGCACCTTACAGATTTATCTGAATTAGTGGTTAAGGAAAAAGCAGATTTAGGAATTGTTGTAGATCCGGATGTAGACCGCCTTGCATTTATGAGCGAAGATGGAGAAATGTTTGGCGAAGAGTATACCTTGGTAGCTTGTGCAGATTTTGTATTAGGTAAAACACCTGGTAATACGGTTTCTAATTTATCTTCTAGCAGAGCATTACGGGATGTTACCCAAAAACATAACGGTACCTATCTTGCCAGCGCAGTGGGGGAAGTTAATGTGGTAGAGGTAATGAAAGCAAACAATGCCGTTATAGGAGGAGAAGGTAATGGGGGCATTATTTATCCAGAATCCCACTATGGAAGGGACTCTTTGGTAGGGGTTGCCCTGTTTTTAACACATTTGGCAGAAAAACAATGTACAGTAAGTGCTTTACGAAACAGCTATCCATCTTATTTTATGAGCAAGAATAAAATCCAGTTAACCCCGGATTTGGATGTAGATGCCATTTTAGAAGGTTTTCATAACAAATATGCTTCCGAAGAAGTATCTACTGTAGATGGTGTAAAAGTGGATTTTGAAGATTGTTGGGTACACTTACGTAAAAGTAATACAGAACCCATTATTCGTATTTATACAGAAGCTTTAAGTCAGCAACAAGCAGATCAATTGGCAGAAGATACTATTGCGACCCTAAAAAAGATAGCAGGGTTGTCCTAAGTTATAGGTTCGATAGGATATAAAGGAGCTTATAGGTACAAACGGGATGTGTAAAACTTTTTTATGCATCCCGTTTCTTTTTTAAGCTTTCCTGTATATGCCGTATATAATTTTGGCGCAGTTTTATTGTTTCCCGGTGGTTTTTTTATAGTTTCCGGATATGTTTATTCGCGTCCTTGCCCCAT
The DNA here is from genome assembly GCF_977115655.1 of Aquimarina sp. Classification (NCBI taxonomy): domain Bacteria; kingdom Pseudomonadati; phylum Bacteroidota; class Flavobacteriia; order Flavobacteriales; family Flavobacteriaceae; genus Aquimarina; species Aquimarina sp. The sequence goes on along the minus strand of NZ_CDSBKO010000053.1, from coordinate 28,153 downwards.
GTACACTCGTCCCGGCTGCCGGGAAGCGTAAAAATACTCCCGGGACGGGGTTTGTTACTTACGGGAAGCGTATTTATAGTGCCGGGACGGGGTTTACCACTTACGGGAAGGGTATCTATAGTGCCGGGACGGGGTTTGTTACTTACGGGAAGCGTATTTATAGTGCCGGGACGGGGTTTACCACTTACGGGAAGGGTATCTATAGTGCCGGGACGGGGTTTGTTACTTACGGGAAACGTATCTATAGTGCCGGGACAGGGTTTACCACTTACGGGAAGCGTATTTATAGTGCCGGGACGGGGTTTGTTACTTACGGGAAGCGTATTTATAGTGCCGGGACAGGGTTTACCACCTACGGGAAGAGGGAGGTATACTATATGTGATACCTTATTTTTGAAGCGTACTATTGTTGTTTATTTGCGAACATAAAAAAACCTCTTTTTGAATTTCCAAAAAGAGGTTTCTGTAAATTTTCAATTTTTTTTATAGGCCAGGAATAATAAATTTTTCCCAAGGACCTATTGCAGTACGATTGCAGGTCATAGGGCTGGTTCCATTTTCACTACTTACGTATCGGCCATTATTTCCTCTTAATGCATACGTGCTACCTCCTGTATTAACAAGAACAAATTCTTCCCAAGGGCCTATTGCAGTACGATTGCAAGTGATAGGACTGGCTCCATTTTCGCTACTTACATATCGGTTGTTGTTACCTCTTAATGCTACTTTACCACTGCTAAGGCTTATTAGGGTAAATTTTTCCCAAGGACCTAATGCTGTTCTGTTGCAGTTCATTGGCCCACTTCCGTTTTCTGAGCTAACATATTTACCATTGTTACCTTTTAAGTAAATTACTGTTGGTAATTGCGGAATGGTAAATTTTTCCCAAGGACCTATTACAGTACGATTACAGGTCATGGGGCTGGCTCCATTTTCACTACTTATGTACTTGCCATTGTTTCCTTTCAGGGCATAGGTGTTGCCTCCTGTACTTACCAAAATGAATTGTTCCCAAGGACCTATCGCTGTTCTGTTACAGGTTATTGCTCCAACCCCGTTTTCACTGCTCACATATCTGCCATTATTTCCTAGGAGTGCTACCTTACCATTGCTTAACCTAAATAAACTAAATTTTTCCCAAGGTCCTATTGCAGTACGATTACAAGTCATAGGGCTGGCTCCATTTTCACTACTTACATATCGATTGTTATTTCCTTTAAGGGTAATAACATTAGGGGATCGGAAAGATAGATTTTCTGCATCTGTTATTACATTCGTTATCTCAGAGGCATTTTTTTCTAATAATAACTCATTTTGTTTATCCTCTTGCTCTTCGATTTCTGACATTTCAGATTCACAAGAAAATAAAGTAGCACATAATACCATGATCAACAGGTATAGTTTTGTGTTGTTAAAATAATTTTTCATGATTTTTTATTTAAATTGGTTTCTTAAAATTATAAAAAAATCAATCGTGAGTATTTTAAAAAATCTTTAAATTAATGATGTAAATAGTTAATTTTCAGTATGCTTAAATAATATAGATTTGATTGTTAATGGCTGTTTAAAAACAGTTTTTTTGTTTTTAGGAAAGGTTTTTTACATCTATCAATCTATTACAGCCCCTTCAGGAGGTGTGGCATTTCTGTGTTTCCATCGTTTATGAGTCCATAAATAATATTGTGGTTTTTCTCGTATTTGACTTTCCAGTAGTTGTAAGTATTTTTTTATTACAAAATATTTATCCTCGGTATTGCTGTTTTCTGTAATAGGAATAAACCGTACCTCATAATGCCCTCTTTTTACTTTTTCTACATGAAGATACAGGACAATAAGATCTAATCGTTGTGCTAAAAATTCTCCGCCTAAAAAAATTGGCACCTTGGTCCCCATAAAATCAGTCCAGTATTTACCATTCATAAGGCGCGGGGATTGGTCAGAGATCATGCCATACGAGCAAATAGTACCATCTTGCTTATCTTTTATGATTTGTCTGGCAACTTTATTACTTGCGATAAGTCTGGAGTTAAACCGTCCTCGTATGCGGTGCGCAAGGCGGTCAAAATATTTGTTTTCTATAGGTTTATAGATTCCTACACAGGGGTTTATAGATACCAGATCTACAGCATTAGACCATTCAAAGCTTCCATAATGCCCCATTAGAGTGATTATATTTTTATTTTTTCTTTCACATTCATGAAACTCTTCAAGATTAACGACTTTATATCGTTTTATCAATTCTTCTCTGGAGATAGTTAAGGATTTTGTCATTTCAAGAAACATATCGCACATGTGTTTGTAAAACAGCTTTCGTATGTGTTTAATTTCTTTGTCAGATTTTTCAGGAAAAGCCAGTTTTAGGTTTTCGGTAACTGTTTTTCTTCGATATCTTAAAATATAATATACCAATAGGTAGATACAGGTAGAAAAGAAATAAAATATTCGCCAGGGCAGTATAGAGATTCCTAAAATAATAGGGTAAACAAGTCTGTAGATAAGTAATTGCATAGCTGGAGTAGTTAAAAACGGGTAAAGGTACGTTTATTTTATAGGATTAAATGAATATAGCTTTTAATCTATGGTAGCATCTTCTGGAATTGGGGCATTACGATGTTTCCATCGTTTATGGGACCATAAATAATATTCTGGGTTGTTATGTATTTGATTTTCTAATAATTGGATATATTTTTTAATAATGAAGTAGTCTTTACAATTTTCGGGATCTTCGGTAAGAGTAACAAGTTTAGCTTCGTAATATCCTCTTTTTACTTTTTCGACTTGTAAATAATATGCATTTAATCCCAAACGTTTTGATAAAACTTCGGCACCTAAAAATGCGGGTATTTTTATCCCCATAAAATCGGTCCAATATGTTGCTTTATTTATTTTTGGGGACTGGTCTGAAACCAATGCATACATATACAAGCCATTGTTTAATTGATCTTCTGTAATAACTTTCATAGCTTCTTTGGTAGTAACTATTCTGGAACCAAACCGAGCACGTATTTGTTGTACCAACCGGTCAAAATATTTATTTCCAATTTGTTTATATATCCCAACTGCCTGAAAATTTGTTTGGATATCTACTACATTTGCCCACTCATAGCTTGCATAATGGGCCATAAATACAATTATATTTTCTCCTTTTGCTTCTAGTTCGTGTAGTTTTTCGAGGTTAAGAACTTTAAAACGTTGCTTCATTTCTTCGTTGGAGATAGAAATGGATCTGATCATTTCCAAAAACATATCACAGATATGCTTATAGAAGTTTCTTCTTATTTTATAGATTTCCGTATGTTTTTTGTGGGGGAAAACTAATTTAAGATTTTGTGTTACTGTTTTTCTTCGGTATCTCACTATATAGTAGACCAGAAAGAAAATTACTGTAGAAAATATATAAAAAAACCTCCAGGGCAATTTTGAAATTAGCCATAAAATAGGATATACTAATTTATAGAGGATGAACTGCATGATTTTAAAGGTTTGATATACGAAAATAAAAGTATTTTGTTAAATCAAACCTTTAAAAGTTAAAAAAATCTAAAATTTTATAGATCTGTTTTTAATCGATGATAGCTCCTTTGGGTTTTTTTGCATTATGATGCTTCCATCTTCTGTGGGTCCAGAGGTAATACTCTGGTTTATTATAAATTTGTTCTTCTAGTAAGCCCAGGTATTTTCTGGAGATATAGTGATCTTCACAGTTTTTTGGAGTATCTGTAATTTTTATAAATTTAGCTTGATAATATCCGCGTTTTATTTTTTCAACTTGTAAATACATAACGGGCAGATCTAATCTTTGTGCCAATACTTCGCCTCCTGTAATTACAGGTACTTTAATATTCATAAAATTAGTCCAGTACAAAGCATTTTTTAGTTTAGGGGATTGATCAGATAGTAAACCATAGGCACATATTTTACCGTTTACTTTGTCTCGGGTAATTTCTTTAATAACATTACGGTGTTTGATTAACCTTGTGTCAAATCTTCCTCTGATTTTATGGGCCAACCGATCAAAATATTTGTTTTTAATTTCTTTATACACTCCTACAATAGGAAAATCTAATACAAACTGAGCTGCAATTGCCCATTCATAACTGGCATAATGCCCCATAAGTACTATTATACTTTTGTTTTTGGATTGTAGTTCTTTAAACGTTTGTGGTTCGATTATGGTAAATCTTTTCATCATTTCTTTTTTTGAAATAGACAGACTTTTGATCATTTCCATAAACATATCACACAGATGTTTGTAAAATTTTTTCCGAATTTGGATGATCTCTTTAGTAGATTTTTCAGGAAAAACTAAAATCAGGTTTTTGGTAACTACTTTTTTTCTATATCGTATTATATAGTATAAAAGGATATAAATTCCAGAAGAGAAAATATACAATATACGAAAGGGAAACTTTGATATTATCCATAGTATAGGATACACAAAACAGTATACTAAAAAATGCATTAAAACTAAATTAAAAGGTACAAATATAGAAGTGTTGCATCTTTTTTTTCATAAAATTTTCCTAATTAAGAAAGCCTTTTAGTTAAGGTTTTTTGAGCTTAAAATATATGCTATATTTGACAAAAATTATAAAAACATGGGAGGATTGGATATCGTTGTTATATTGATAATTGCGGCTAATGTAATATTGTCATTAAAGGGATTTAATGATTTTTCTTTTTTTGAAAAGTATAAATTTAATATCGGGGGCATACGAAGAGGAGAGCAAATACGAATGTTAACTTCGGGCTTTTTGCATGTAGATACAATGCATTTGTTTTTTAATATGCTAACGCTCTATTTTTTTGCTCCCGTAGTGGTTGGCTTTTTAGGGAATATAAAATTTTTGATAATTTATTTTAGCAGTTTATTTGCGGGTAATTTACTCTCTTTGTTTTTTCATAAAGATGAGTATCATTATAGCGCAGTGGGGGCTAGTGGAGCTGTTTCTGGGATAATATATGCGGGTATTTTATTTAGGCCGGATATGAGTTTGCATTTAATGTTTATCCCTATACCGATTCCTGCTTATATATTTGGTATAGGATACCTTTTATACTCTATTTTTGGAATGAAAAATCAAATTGGTAACATTGGGCATGATGCTCATTTTGGTGGCGCTGTAGGAGGATATGTGGTGACTTTGATAATGGCGCCCTGGTTATTTCAGGAAAACCTTTTGATGATAGGTATTTTGGCAATCCCTATACTTGTTCTTTTTGTTTTACAAAGGTTAGGGAAATTATAAAGCATAAAAAAAAGGATCTTTTAAAGATCCTTTTTTTTATGTGTTACTTAATCTTATTTATAAAGATTTTTGTTCTAACAGTTCTGCTATTTTTTGTTCCAGAGCAGGACCTCTAAGGTTTTTTGCTATAATATTTCCTTTTTCGTCCAGGATAAAAGTTGCAGGGATTGATCTTACTCCATAGGCTATTGCAATTGGATCTTGCCAAAATTGTAAGTTAGAAACATGGTTCCAATCCAGATTATCATCTGCGATAGCTTGTGTCCAGGCATCTTGCTTTTTGTCAAGGGATACCCCTATTATATTAAGTCCTTTTTTATGGTATTTATTATATACTTTTACCACATTTGGGTTTTCTATTCTACATGGTTTACACCAGGATGCCCAAAAGTCAATTATAGTAACTTTACCCATACTTTCTTTTAAAGACAATACTTTGCCGTTGGGAGCTGGAGCAGAAAAATCTTCGGCAGGAGAACCAATATCTATATTTTTTTGAGTGGCCACGGTAATAGCACTATTAATAAGGAGTTCTAAATTTTTACCTAATCTTGAAGTTTTAAGACTATCATTAATGGTGCTAAGTTTAGTTTTAGCTTCTTGGGGCGTTACTATTTTTAGGTTTAACAGATCCGTTAATGCCATAATAGATACCAAAGAATTGGAATGCTTATCTGCCAGATCTTTTCTAAATTGATTTTCTTTTTTTACCAATTCTTCTCTTTTGGCAGAAATTTGCAAAACTTTGTCTGTTTCTCCCAGTTTTGAAGAAACATGATGCTGGTTGCTTAGTTTTGCTTTTTCTTCGTTGTATTTGTTCAAGGTATTTACGTAAGTAGAAAACAAATTGTTTTCTGTACCTCCTTCAATAACAGAGGATCGCATACTATCCTTATAAATTGTTATTTTAATGGGGTTGTTTTCAGCCAAAAACAAAACATTTCCTCTAATGTCTTTAAAAGTTAAATAGTTAAAATCATTACTTTCCGGGGTGGGTAATGCTATTTCAAATTTTTCGTTTTGGATAGTAGTAGAATCAATAATTATTGGTCTGCTGGATTGGCTTATAGCATTTACATATACTACGGTCCCATTTTCAAAACCAGCTGCATTTGCAGTAATACTATAACCTTTTTGGTCTTTTTGACAAGCTATAACCAGTAAAGTTGTAGCTATCAATGCAATTTTTTTCATTTGTATATTTTTTTTAAATGCAACAAAACATTTTGTACATCAATCACGTAAAAATAGTGAAAAACCAAAGCTGATGAATCTGTGGCTTTATAAAATCGTATAACAAAGATTAATCTTTTTTATTGCCATAACAGAATAGATTAGCCTTTGGGATACCTTTTTTTTATGTATTTAGTTTATTAGCCGTAAAAATAAAGAATACAATGAACAAACTCCAAAAATTAACATTGTAGATAAAAAGAATTGTTAATTGGTTTTGAATGATTTGTAATGTTTATAACCAAATAATATTTTTAAAAGACAATAAAACCTAATATGACTAGTACCAAATAGGTTTTGTAACCTGATAATAATTTAATAAATTGTTAATATCTGGGTATACGACTTTGTTTGTCTTATTTTTGTAGATATTGATTAATAAATGGGTATGAAAGCTTTGGGGAAAGATTTTCCATTAGATATAAAAATTAGTTTCACAAAATTTTTTGAAGAGTACAGAGAATTATTAAAAAGCGATAGTGAGCTTGTTAGAGACAGGGCTTCACGAATTTTAAAGATTGCAGAAGATTACCCGGAATTGGAAGAGGGTATCTCGCAAGAAAAGCGGGTGCAAGAATTAATGCCTCAAATTGACTTGGTGCTAGAGGATGCATTTGCTAGTATATTACAGCAAAATGAAATAAAAATAGCCACTATCCCTTTTCAAAATATTGTATTAAAATCTACCAAACGCTATCAAAATATTATAAATGCCGCAGGAAAAGATTTTGAACCTCAGATCAAAAATATGAATGAGGATCATTATTATATTATGGGGTGTAGTATTATTTTGGGAAGTTATTATAACTATAAAATTGATTTTAGAAGACCTTTCTTTTATGATATCCCGGATGAAAAAGATATTATGCGTCATTATAGGATTATGTATAATGGGGATTTTATCGATATTATTAAGACAGATAAAGCAAAAGATATAACCGATGAAGATGTAGCAGAATTGCTGGATAATTTTGATAATATAGAGATATGGAAAGAAAAGTTCCCCCCACATAGTTGGATTTTTAAAGGGATAGTTCTTGCTAATATGTTTGATGTAACTACAGATGTATCTTTATCAGATTTTAAAACCAGTTTGCTTAAATATGATAAAACACAAGGAGATTTTGTAGGTAGCTTTCAAAAGGTTTTTAGAGCTATTTTTAATCTTCACGAAATTAAAGTAGGCTTTTCAAATTATAATCCGGAAGATCAGATGTTTGAGCGGGTTCCGTTTAAAAATATTGATAGTTATATACTATATAATCAATACTCTAATAATTGCAAGTCTGCACTTTGTGGGGGAGCATATCATCATCTGTTTGGAAAATCAACATATTTTACGATTTCTGATGTAAAAAGATATCAAAAATTTGCGCCTAATGAGCTAATGTATAAAAATCTTGTTGCACAAGGTATACATAGCGCGATTATAGCTCCTATAGTAAGTGAGGGTAAATTGCTTGGGGTTTTGGAAATAGTATCTCCTAATGTTGGGGAACTTAATAGTATCAACGCTAATAAGTTGCAGGATGTAATGCCATATTTGGTAGATTCTGTATTACGGTCAAAAACCAAAGCAGAGAACGAGCTGGAACTAATTATACAACAAGAATGTACTTCTATACACCCAAGTGTTCATTGGAAGTTTAAACAAGAAGCAAAGCGTTTTATGCAGGCAATAGTAGACGAAAGCCCTGTTTCTTTTAGAGAAGTAGTTTTTGAAAATGTATATCCTTTGTATGGGCAAATTGATATAAAAGGTTCTTCAGAAGCTCGTAATGAAGCAATACAAAAAGATTTGGTTTTACAGCTTAAAAGCATTCTAAAAATAATTAATAAAATCATAGAATTAGATGCAATACCGATCTATGAACAATTAAAATATACGGCTAACCTATACATAGACTCTATAACAGAACAATTGGAAGTAGATAGTGAACAGAATATTTCAAACTTTATTAAAAAAGAAATTGTACCGCTGTTTAAACATTTGGAGCAAAAAAATGAGCAGCTAAAAAGTTTTATAAATGAGTATGAGACTTTTTTGGATCCTCAAATAAAAATGGTTTACAAATATCGCAGGGCGTATGATGAATCGGTTATGCTGATTAATAAAAAAATGGCATCGTTATTAGACCAAATGCAGGATGAAGCACAAGGCATGTACCCTCATTATTTTGAGCGTTTTAAATCTGATGGTGTAGAGCATAATATGTATATAGGAGAATCTATAACAAAACAAGATAGTTTTAATAAGGTATACCTTTATAATCTTAGATTGTGGCAGTTACAAGTAATGTGCGAAATGGAAAATGCATATTATCAAATGAAAAGCGATTTACCTGTGGCATTAGATGTAGCATCTATGGTCTTAGTTTTTAATTCGTCTTTATCAGTTAGATTTAGAATGGATGAAAAAAGATTTGATGTAGATGGTACATATAATGCAAGATACGAGGTAGTAAAAAAACGAGTAGATAAATCTTATATAAAAGGAACAGACCAGCGTGTCACAGAAAAAGGAAAATTAGTAATTATATATTCTCAACGATCAGACGAGAGAGAATATATTAAATATATTAATTTTTTACAGTCCAAAAAATATCTGGAAGAAGATATAGAGATTGTTGAACTAGAAGATCTTCAGGGAGTAACGGGGTTAAAAGCGTTACGCATAAATATTTTGTATAATAAGAGTAGTCAAGATAAAGAATATTATACATACCAGGATTTGATGAATGAACTTAGTTAATACCTATTGTAGCGTATTAAAAGCAACTATAAAGGAAATAACAGAAGTTATAATCCCTATCATGAAAACGGTATATGTAATTCTTAATATTTTATATTTACGATGTAATACCTTTCCTAAAAAATAAAGATCTTTAATCATCATATCATAAATATATTCTTTATCATCCATAAGGTCTACCATTGCAGACTTATATTCCTCTAAAGGCATTTTATGAAAATTACCAAAGAATAATAGATTCACTTTTTTTTCTTCAATTTCTTTACGGGTAAACTCACCACTAGTTACATTTGGGCGTGTTGCCAATACAGACAGTATTATAGAGGCAATACAAAACAGAATAAATATAAAAGTTGGGTAGATTAAATATTGATTAGATGGGTTATCCAGTTTAGGGATTAGATTAGATAAAGCAAGAGATATAATAATTGCATTTACAGAAAGTAAAATGTTAGCCTTTGTATCTGCAATATCACTTAGTTTTAAATGATTTTTTAGCGTAACTCTAAATAAAGTTTGTATTCCTTTTTCCGGGCTTTCCTCTTTAATTAATTTTTTTAGTTTTTCTTTTTTCTTTTCTTTTTTAGAGGTTTCTAGTTCTGCTAGCATTTTAGAAAGATTAATTTCTTTTTTTGGTTGCCAGTTGGCAATAGCATATTCTGTATAATATCGATGTTTGTTTTGAAACAGGTCAATATTAGCTTTAAGCCAATCCGTAGTGTTTATGTCTTCAATATTATTAAGCTTAAATTCGCATCGTAACAATTCGCTGGTTTCTCCATAATAATCTTTTGCAAAATGTGACGCGTCTGCATCTCTAATAATTTCTTCTAAAAAATTAGTAGGTTCATGCTCCATTTTGGTAGCCATGATTTGTTCAGAAACCTTATTAATGATACCTTGCGGTACATTTTGATTTGTTAAAAAATCTTTAGCTATTTCTACACTGTGTTCTTCATGATTTTTGGAGCTGATAGAGTATCCGGTATCGTGTAGTAAAGCAGTCAAAAGTAAAGCTTCTTTGTCTTCGTCTGGTAAATTAGTAGAGTCAATAATTTCTTTCGTACTTTTATATACTCTTTTAGTATGATTGTAATTATGATAGATACAGTAGTTAGGAAGTTTTTTTTCAAACAGTTCCAGAACAAAATTGTCAGTTTTTTCTAATAAAGAAGACATAATTATTAATTTTTGATAACCAAGATAATTTAAAAAGAGATCCTACTTCAAACAATGAGTAAATATAATAAGATTCTGATTATATGTGTTGCATTATTGCTTAGTTCTTGCGCAACATATTCCCCTGGCTATAAAGTCGAAAATTTTGATTCAACATTACTAGCCAAAGAGATAGAAAAAACATTTTATTTGGTAGGAGATGCCGGATATGCCAAAATGAATGAAAGCACAGAGGGGTTATCCATTCTTAATAAAGTATTGGATACCGCAAAAACAAAAAATGATCATCTTATTTTTTTGGGGGATAATATTTACCAAAAAGGAATGCCAAAAAAAGATTCTCCAAACAGAGCTTTGGCAGAATACAGGATAGATGCTCAAATACAAGCGGTTAAAACATTTAAAGGAAAAGTTGTTTTTATTCCGGGAAACCACGACTGGTATAATGATGGTGTAGAAGGATTGGAGAGACAAGAAAAGTATGTGTTAAAAAAGATAGGAGATAAAAATGCTTTTTTACCAAAAAATGGTTGTCCTATTGAAAGCGTGGAGATAAGTAATAAAGTGCACCTTTTGGTGTTAGATACACAATGGTATCTTGCAGATTGGGATAAAAACCCTACGATTAACGATAATTGTGATATCAAAACCCGCGAAAAATTCTTTCTCGAAATAGAGAGTGAATTAAAAAAACATAGTAAAAAAACTATTATAGTAGCGATGCATCATCCTATGTTTACCAATGGGGAGCATGGAGGAAAATTTAGTTTTAAAAATCATATTTTTCCTTTAAAAAAGAAAATACCTATCCCGATTTTGGGTTCATTAGCTATTCAAATAAGATCTCAAGGAGGGATCTCGACACAAGACTTGTCTAATACCCATTATAATAAACTGGTAAAGAGATTGTCGACTTTGACCAGAGGAATAAACAAAGCAATATTTGTGTCGGGACATGAACATTCTTTACAATATTTGGATAATAACGGGCTTAAACAAATTGTATCCGGTTCTGGTTCTAAAGTTTCAGCCGTTTCTTTAGGAAAAGAAGGACTGTTTTCTTATCCGGGTCAAGGATTTGCAGTGTTGGATATTTATAAAGATGGTTCGTCTAATGTACGCTTTTTTGGAAATGATAAAGGCAAGCCTAAATTAGTATATCAAACCAAAGTACATGAAAAAGAAAAAGAATTTGATTTTAGCAATGTTAAAGATTCTTTTAAACCAGAAGTAAAGGCTTCTATATATAGTAAGGAAGAAATAAAAAAATCAAAACTATATCAATCTATATGGGGGGATCATTATCGATATGTGTACGGGACAGATATTAAGGTTCCTGTTGCAACATTAGATACTTTGATGGGAGGCTTTATTATAGACAGACAAGGGGGAGGGCAGGTAACAAGGTCTTTGCGTATTATAAACAAAAAGGGTAAGCGATACAGCCTTAGAGCAATGCGAAAAAGTGCCACGCAGTTTTTGCAAAAAGGAGCATTTAGGTATACATATTTAAACGATGAGTTTGATAATACTATAACAGAAAAATTACTTTCTGATTTTTATACATCCAGTTATCCGTATGCATTTTTGGCAGTAGGTACATTGGCAGATGCAATAGGGGTGTACCATGCAAACCCTAAGCTGTATTATATTCCTAAACATCCTGCACTAGGAAAATACAATGAAAATTTTGGGGATGAAATATATTTTTTGGAAGAACACCCGGGAAAAGAACATAAAGAAGAAATTTCATTTGGTAAACCAAAAGATATAGAAAGTACAGATGACCTTTTGAAAAAATTAAGAAAAGATGAAAAATATCAAATAGATGAAGAGCATTATATAAAAACCAGGCTTTTTGATATGCTTTTGGGAGACTGGGATCGTCATTCAGATCAATGGCGGTGGGCCAGGTTTGATAACGATGATAATAAGGTGTATAGACCAGTTCCCAGAGACAGGGATCAGGTTTTTTCTAACTACGACGGATTGCTCTTGGATGTGATAAAATTTATAGTGCCTCTGGCAAGAAAATTTCAGGTGTATGATAGCAAGCTTAAAAAAGTGAGATGGATTAATCAGTCCGGATTACCATTAGACAGGGCGTTGACTCAAAATTCGGGCAAAGAAGTATGGTTGGAACAAGCCAGGTATATTAAAGAAAATTTGTCGGATATCTCTATTGAAAAGGCTTTTGGGAATATTCCGGAAGAGCTTCAGGACGAAACTATTAAAAAAATTAAAAAAGATCTTAAAGCCAGAAGAGATAATATCGAAGATATAGCAAGGCGTTACTACCAATATTTGTCTAAGCACGTTATTATTACAGGAACCGATAAAGATGATTTTTTTGAGATACACAGACAGGACAACAAAACAACAGTAAAAATAGCTGTGATAAAAGATGGTGAAGTTAAAAAAACATATAGAAGCAGAACCTTTAACTCTGGCGAAACTAAAGAAATTTGGGTTTATGGATTGGATGATGACGATCAATTTATTGTAAAAGGAAAAGGAATTAACCCAATAAAAATTCGAATTATTGGTGGTCAGAATAATGATGTGTATAACATCAAAAATGGAAAGAAAGTTAAGATATATGATCATAAGTCAAAACCAAATACGATAGAAAAGAAAGGTGGAGCAAATTTTATTTTTAGCAATATTTATAATTATAATGTATATGATTATAAAAAATATATAGAAAAAACAAATACGTTGACTCCCTTTGTAGGGTTTAATCCAGACGATGGCCTTAATGCTAATATAACAGATACATATACTATTAAAGGATTTAAAAATGATCCCTATCATAGCAAACATAAATTTACAGCAGCATATTATTTTGAGACAGAAGGATATGATGTATCCTACTCAGGAGAGTTTGTAAAAGCATTAGGTAACTGGAATTTTTTGGTTGATGGTGTATATACCAGCGAGAATTTTGCACAAAATTTCTTCGGGTTTGGCAACGAAACCTCTAATTTGGATAAGGATCTTGGATTTGATTATAACCGGGTAAAAACAGGTATATGGTCTATTGGGTTAGGAATTTCAAAAAAGAACCGTTACGGGAGTGAGTTTTTAATTAAAGCAGCTTACGAAGGAATAGAAGTGCAAGATAGCCAAGATAGATTAATAACGTCGGGTCTGAGTTTTGTAACAGCCGATTCTGATTTTTTTGAACGTAAGTTTTTTGCCAATATAGAGATGACTTATAAGTTTGAAAGCTATGATAATGTTATTAATCCAACCAGAGGGATGTTATTTAAACTACAAAGTGGAGCCAGAACTAATATAGAGGACATAGAAAAAACGTATGGATATGTGTATCCTGGATTAAGCTTTTATAATTCGATAACCAAAAACAGAAAGCTAGTACTTAAAACAGATGTTAATGCAGGAATAAATCTAGGTAAGGATTTTGAGTTTTATCAAGGTGTAAATTTAGGTGGAGTAAATGGATTAAGAGGATATAGAGAAGAACGGTTTACAGGGCAGAGTGCATTAGCTTTTAGTGCAGATTTAAGATATAGTTTTAATAAATTTAAAACAGGTTTACTGCCCTTACAACTAGGTGTTTTCGGAGGTTATGATATAGGAAGAGTGTGGTTAGATGATGAAAACTCTGGGCGATGGCATGACTCAGTGGGAGGTGGATTATGGATTAATGCCCTGGATACAGTTGGGGGACAACTAGGAGTGTTTACAAGTGATGATGGAGTACGGTTTACTTTTGGTTTTGGATTAAGTATGTGAAAATGTAACCTCTAATTTTTGAACAGATACTCATATAAACTAGCTTTTTTATGACCTGTTTTTTCATCTGTAATAAAAAGAGTAGAGTCATTTTTAAAACAAACACCTTCTTTTTGCGAATTGTGGTGTAATTTTATTTTTTGAATATTCCCATTAAATAAGTTGTCTCCTTTAAAATCAAGAAGTAAAAAAATTTTGTCATGAGTAAGAAGAGCTATTTTATCATTTGTTTTGTTAATTGTAGCTCCAGTGATAAAACAATCTGAAATATTTTTACAAATTTCATACTCTCCTATTAATTTGGCTATATGTTTTCCTTGTATAGCAGGTATTTTATATAATTTGGTTATTCCTTTTGCTTTTTTGATCCTATTTTTAGTAAATAAATACAGGCCATTCTTTAAATAAAAGCTTCCACATCAAAATTTAATTCTTTTTTTTTGGAGGAAATTTTTTTTGATCTTCATAAGCGAATTCTATTTTTGAGACGGATATAGAGTTAGATAAAATACCAGAGATTTTATAAATATATAAATCTTTTCGACTATTACTGTTATTACCAAAATCTCCAACATAAATATTGTCTTTATGGTCGTATGCTAAGTCTTTCCAATCTATATTTTTGGTTTCAGGAATTTGGATTTTCTGTAACACTTTCCCCTTTGTATTCAAGCAAAACAAAACATTTTCGTTGCCAGAATCATTAATAGCATATAACTTGTTATCGGATAACATGGTTATACCAGATATCTCATTAAGGCTTTTAGGAAATATATGTATATTTGATTTCTTACCTTTTTGACAACTAACCGAGATCGCTGCCAAAAAGATAAGATAGGAAATTCATATTATTTTCTTTGATTCCATGCATTAAGCATCCAACTAGTTTTTTCTATTTCTCCGATATATGTACCTGTTATATCCAGTGTTCCGTCATCTTTTGCATTTTCAGCAGCAGCAGTTACTTTTTTTAACTGTTTAAGAAGTGCAATATGATCTTCAAGAATTTCAGATACCATTTTGTGATCTATAAGGGTAGAATCCGCCTCTTTGATATTAGATAAATCTAAATATACACTAAAATTGCTAACAGGATTGCCTCTTAGAGTTAGGATTCTTTCTGCGATTTCATCAATTTTTAACTTGGCATCTTCATAAAGTTCTTCAAATTTAGCATGAAGTTCAAAAAAATGAGGACCAGTAATATTCCAATGAAAATTTCTCAATTTTTGATAATATATATGATAATCCGCTAGTAGTATATTTAAAGCTTCAATTGTTTCTTGATGGGAATTAGTCATAGTTTATTCTTATTATTTGTTAGATTTCAATACAAAAATATGATAATAAAAAATTATACTATGAAGTTACTATAGTTACTTGTAATACGGGTATTATTGTAATCGATTTATGATTTTATTAAGAACTAGGTTATAATAAGTAACATTATGAGGAACATATATTTTAGATTGCTTAGAATCTTGTAAATGTTCCTTTAACACATTATAGTGTATAAGAGCAATATCAGAAACTTCTTCTTCTTGAAGTAATAGTGATGTGATTGGTACCTCTAGTTGTGAAAGATAAATATGATGAAATTCATTATCATAAAGATTTGGCTTAGGTGTTTTTTTGGATAAGTATATTCCTATAAAATCCAGATTTGTTTTTGAAACCAACAAACCAATTTCTTCTTTAATTTCTCTTATAGCAGAATTTTCGGGAGTTTCTCCAGCTTCAATATGACCAGCAACAGAAACATCCCATAAGTCAGGATACGTATCTTTATTATAAGCTCGTTTTTGTAATAATACTTCTCCTTTTTTTGTATAAAACCAAATATGTACACTTGCATGATATAATCCTAACCGATGTGCTTCAGATTTTAATTTTACTTCTCCAGTCAACTTTCCTGTTTTATCCAATATGTCTATAAGTTCATCTGCCATTTGTGTATTGATTATTTAAAAATGTAGCATTATATCTACTAAAATAGTTTTATAAGTTAAATATTTCTATAATTAATATTAAATAGTTGTTATATTTTTATTGCTAAAATGATATATTTATGCAAAAATACTATATATGGATCTTGATTCTTGCCCCAATTGTGGTTCTGCTAAATATATAAAAAGCGGAGTAATAGATAACAGACAAAGATATCGATGTAAAAATTGTAACTATTATTTTACAGTTAACAAGTTAGGTAAGAAGATAGATGACTATTATGTTAACAAGGCATTACAGCTTTATTTAGAAGGATTAACCTATCGTGAGATAGAACGAATATTGGGCGTTTCTCATGTAAGTGTAATTAACTGGGTTAAAAAATATAATATTAAAAGACCATATAATACAGAATATCATCCTACATACAAAATATTAAACGCTTCAGAATTAGGTAATTATTTTCAAGACCCTGCAAATATTAAAGGAGCAGGAGTGGTGGTGACAGAATTGGGAGATAAATTTATGCTTATAAAATGGGAGCGTTTCAGAGAATAACTATATTATTTAGCAATAAACTACACTAATTTTTACTGCCAGACATAATTTTTGGACTTTTAGTATGTGCACAACACTACGCAAGTAGTATAATCATTTTATACAAATCAAATTCTTAAATTATGAAAAAGCTTTTATTGCTACTCTTTTTAGGTAGTTTTTTGATTTCGCACTCTATCTTCTCTCAAGGATCCCCAGATTATACAGGAGGACTTAAGGTTAAACTTAATGAAGACGGTTCAAAGTATTTTAGAATTATTTCTTGGGCTCAATTTTGGGCTAGATACACCGATGATGTTCCTGATGATAAAAGTAATACAGATTTTAGCATCCGAAGAGCAAGAATTTTAATGTATTCGCAAATAAGCAAAGACTTTTTAATCCTTACTCACTTTGGATTGAATAGTTTGAATGCAGATAATATGAGTCCTGTGGGTAAAGATGAAAGCTCACAACTATTCTTTCATGGTGTTTGGGGGCAGTATAGTTTGGGTTCAAACCATGCAATCGGTGGTGGTTTACATTATTGGAATGGTATTTCTAGGTTGAACAACCAAAGTACTCTTAACATTATGACACTCGACAATAATAGACAATCATGGGCAACAATAGGGCTGTCAGACCAATTTGCCCGTCATATTGGTATTTATGCCAAAGGTACTTTTGGTAAATTACAATATCGGGTTTCTGTTAACGAATCTATAACTAATAATCTTCAAGAAGAAACAGATCCTGTAAATGATAGATCGGCTGTATACGCAGGAAGAAGATTATTAGGATCTAAAGATGCAGGAAAGAACTTTGCAGGATATTTTGATTATAACTTTATGGATCAGGAATCTAACTTTTTGCCATATAAGGTAGGCTCTTACTTAGGAGGAAAAAAAGTATTTAATGTAGGAGCAGGTTTTTTTTACCATCCAAAAGGTAGTGTAATTGCAAGTGAAAATGGTGTGTTAAAAGGAGAAGATGTAGCAATATTTGCTATAGATGCCTTTTATGACGCCCCTTTAGGAGAGAACGGTTCTTCTATTACAGCGTATGCAACCTATCAAAATAATGACTATGGCAAAAACTATACTTTAGGACAAACCTATGAAACAGGATCTATGCTGTATGGACATGTAGGATATGTTATACCTAATGATAATAAAAAAACAAAATTTCAACCGTATGTCTCTTTTAATAATAGATCTATAGACGCTATTGATGATAATGCAACAACATTTGGGGTTGGAGCAAATGCCTATTTTAATGGTCATAATTCTAAACTTACATTAGAATACCTGAACACGAAATATGGAGGAAATGATGCTCAAAGTTTTATTACCTTACAAGCAATGATCTATCTCTAAAACTTATAATTATGTCAGAAAAACAAAAAAAAGCCAGTGCATACTGGAAAGAAAACGTAAGATATTTATTCATTTTACTAGCAATTTGGTTTGCTGTATCCTATGGCGCAGGAATACTTTTTAAAGATGTATTAAATCAATTTCACATGGGAGGATTTCCTTTAGGATTTTGGTTTGCACAACAAGGTTCTATCTATGTATTTGTGATTTTAATCTTTGTCTATGTTCGGTTAATGAACAAATTAGACAAAAAATATGGATACGATAAAGATTAAGGGATAGAAAAAAATATAAGATTAAATCTTATGCATAGCACATGTTTTCTAAAATTATAAACAACTAAAAAATATATATTATGAGTGTTCAAATTTGGACTTATATTTTGGTAGGGCTAACCTTTGCTTTATATATAGGTATTGCAATCTGGTCTAGAGCCAGCTCTACAAAAGAGTTTTATGTAGCAGGAGGGGGAGTATCCCCTTTGGCAAACGGTATGGCAACTGCAGCAGATTGGATGAGTGCTGCATCGTTTATATCTATGGCAGGTATTATAGCCTTTTCTGGTTATGATGGTGCTGTATATTTAATGGGATGGACAGGTGGATATGTACTGTTAGCATTATTATTGGCACCATATTTAAGAAAATTCGGAAAATTTACAGTTCCGGATTTTATAGGAGACAGATACTATTCTAAAACAGCAAGGTCTGTAGCCGTATTCTGTGCGCTATTAGTTTCTTTTACTTATGTTGCAGGGCAAATGCGGGGTGTTGGGATTGTGTTTTCAAGGTTTCTGGAAGTAGATATTAATACCGGGGTAATCATAGGGATGATTATTGTACTTTTTTATGCAGTACTAGGAGGTATGAAAGGGATTACCTATACTCAGGTAGCACAGTATTGTGTACTTATTTTTGCATTTATGGTACCTGCAATATTTATTTCTATCCAGATGACAGGTAATCCAATACCACAACTAGGATTTGGAGATACTATTGCAGATGGTTCAGGAACCTATCTTTTGGATAAATTAGATGGATTAAGCACAGAACTTGGCTTTTCACCATATACCGATGGGTCTAAATCTACATTAGATGTGTTTGCTATAACTTTAGCACTAATGGTGGGTACCGCAGGATTACCTCATGTTATTGTTCGTTTTTTTACCGTAAAACGAGTTAAAGATGCTAGAAAATCCGCAGGATATGCATTATTATTAATTGCAATATTATACACAACTGCTCCTGCAGTAGCTGTTTTTGCAAAAACAAACCTTATAGAATCGGTACAAAATAAAAAATATGAAGAACTTCCGTTATGGTTTAAAAATTGGGAAGATACAGGGCTATTAGGATGGACAGATAAAAATGGAGATGGACAAGTGCAATACGCTAATGGTCATGCCGTGCAAGGAAATAAAAATAAACCGATTTTTGATGGAAAAAATAGAGGTGAACATGGGGAACGTACAATTACTAATGTAAATGCAGCTACAAAAAATGAGCTTTTTGTGGATCGGGATATTATGGTATTGGCAAATCCAGAAATAGCAAACCTGCCTAATTGGGTAATAGCTTTGGTTGCTGCTGGTGGTTTAGCAGCAGCATTATCCACTGCAGCAGGATTATTATTGGTAATTTCATCTTCAGTATCGCACGATTTAATCAAAAAAATGATTAAACCGGATATTTCTGAAAAAGGAGAACTAATCGCAGCACGTCTTTCTGCAGTAGCAGCGGTATGTGTAGCAGGATATTTTGGAATTAACCCACCAGGTTTCGTAGCAGCAGTAGTTGCTTTAGCATTTGGCTTAGCTGCAGCATCTTTTTTTCCAGCAATTGTACTAGGTATATTTTATAAAAGGATGAATAAAGAAGGAGCCGTTGCAGGTATGGTTGTAGGTATATTATGTATGCTATTATACATGATAAAATATAAACTGGGCTGGTTAGATGAAACCCTTCCTCCACCAAGCGAGTGGTGGTTTGGAATTTCTCCAGAAGGATTTGGAGCAGTAGCAATGGTAATCAATTTTGTGATATCCCTGGTAGTTTCTAAATTTACAAGTGCGCCACCAGAAGAGGTTCAGGAAATAGTAGAAAATATAAGAATCCCAAGTGGGGCAGGAGAGGCAACACATTAATGAGATTACAAAAACAAACCTCACAGGTTTTAAAACCTGTGAGGTTTACAATCAATAACCTCAGAGTACCCTCACGAGGTGTACTTGCGAAAATATATTTTGTTTTCGAGGCAAGCCTCCTTTAGAATTAAACTCCACAATGTGGATTAAAAAGAATACATTTTTAAGCTTTTCGATTTAAAAAAGTATATACAAGAGTAATATTGTCTTATGAAAAAACGTCATCAACAAAAATTAGTAGTGCTTTCTATCACATTACTTTTTCTATTTAATGTACCGTTGGTTTTTATGTTTAACCACTCCGGAAATATTTTTGGATTTCCTGTATTATATTTTTTTATATTTCTGATTTGGGCAATTTCGATTTTAATTTCATACATAATATTGAAGAGGTTTTATGAATAGTTATCTTTTGATATTCATAATTATAGGATACCTGTTTCTTTTGTTTGGTATTGCTTTTTGGGCAGAAAAAAAAGCAAAAAGACCTTGGGTAAACAATCCTTATGTATACACATTATCACTTGCTGTCTATTGCTCTGCATGGACCTATTATGGTAGTGTAGGGATTGCAGCAACCTCTGGAGTAAGTTTTTTAACCACATATTTAGGCCCTGTAATAGCTTTTCCGATTTGGGTTATAGTATTAAAAAAAATAATCAAAATCTCAAAACAACATAAAGTATCGAGTATTGCAGATTTTATATCTCTTAGATATGGTAATGATCGTTTTTTGGGTGCATTAGTAACTATAATATGCGTTTTAGGAGTGTTGCCATACATTTCGTTGCAACTTAAAGCTGTTTCAGAAACTTTTGGTATAATTTCTGAAGACACTATTAATTCTTCAAGTACTATTTTTAAAGATTCTACATTTTATATAGCACTTTTATTAGCAGTATTTGCAGCATTTTTTGGAACAAGAACCACAGATGCAACACAACGCAGACGAGGAATAGTTTTTTCGGTGGCAGTAGAATCTGTAATTAAACTTGTTTTCTTTTTAGGAGTAGGTATATATGTATCCTATTTTCTTTTTGACGGGACTTCGGATATCTATAATCAAATAGCTAATACAGAAGATTTCAATTCTTTAACCACATTTGATAGTTTGGAGTCTGGGATTAATTGGTATTTTATGATGGTTTTATCTTTTTTGGCAATCTTTTTATTACCAAGGCAATTTCACGTTTCGGTTATAGAAAACACAAACCAAAAACATCTCAAAACAGCAATTTGGTTGTTTCCTTTATACCTTCTGCTATTTAATATATTTGTTGTGTTTATTGCCTGGGGAGGAAAACTACGCTTAGGACATGTAGCAAATCCAGATTATTATTCGTTACTACTTCCGTTACAAAATGGAGATGTGTTTTTAGCTATTTTAGTATTTTTAGGAGGCTTTTCGGCAGTAATTTCTATGGTAATAGTTTCTACATTGGCACTATCTACCATGCTTAGTAATAATTTGATTATACCGTATGGGTTTTTAGATAAATTTAGCAAGAGTCGACCAGAACGAAATGCTAATTATATCAAGAATATTCGTAGAATAGCAATTTTCTGTTTAATACTAGGAGCGTATTTTTTCTATATTAATTTTAATATTGAATTATCCTTATTTTCGATAGGACAACTATCTTTTGTTGTTATCGCGCAATTAGCACCTGCATTTTTTATAGGACTATTCTGGAACAGAGGATCTTCGATAGCCGCTAAAATAGGAATAATAGCAGGAACATTAATAACTACTTATACTCTTGTTTTACCATTTGTTCTGGATGCTATATTTGGCAATATGGATTTTATTGTTTTTGGCCCTTTTGGGATAGAACTTTTAAAACCTTATGCTTTATTTGGTATAGATTTTCTTAATCCGGTAACACACGCATTTTTTTGGAGTATGTTTTTTAATGGCATAGTGTACCTTTTTGTTTCTCTTTCTTTTAAAGGGAATTATAGGGAGCGTAACTACGGAGAAATGTTTGTAAATAGTAATTATAACTCTCTGCAAGAAAATGCTTTTGTATGGAAAGGAGAAGCTTACGTTTCGGATATAAGAAGGGTTTTGAACCGTTTTTTAGGAGAAAAAAGAACAGAACGAGCGTTAGATTTATTTTATTTAAAATATAACCTTTCTAAAAATGAGATAAAAGCAGATGCAAGATTGATCAATTTTTCAGAAAAATTACTTACAGGTAGTATAGGAAGTGCTTCTTCTCGAATTTTGATAGCCAGTGTTGTAGAAGAACAACCAGTTACTTTGGTAGAAGTATTAGAAATTTTAGAAGAAAATAAAAAGACTATTTCTACCAATAAATTTTTAAAACATAAGTCAGAAGAGTTAACACAACTTACAGAAGAACTAAAACAAGCTAATGAAGAGTTAAAAATTCAAGATAAATTAAAAGATGAATTTTTAGACACAGTTGCACATGAGTTAAAAACACCTATTACATCTATCAGAGCAGCATCAGAAGTATTGTTGGATAATCAGGATATGCCAGAAGATCTAAAAATACAATTCCTTAACAATATCCTGTATGACTCGGAACGTCTGGCTAAGTTAATTCACAATATTCTGGACTTAGAAAAATTAGCATCAGGCAGAGAGGTTTTAGATAAAAAAATAAATAATCTTAATATTACAATAAAAAAAGCAATCTCGGGAGTACAGGTAATAGCAGATAAAAAAAACATTAAAATAAAAGTTATAAACCCTCAGGAAATCCTTACAGCAAGATACGATGAAGACAGAATCATTCAAGTATTGATAAACGTACTTTCTAACGCGATTAAGTTTGTAGAAGAAAAAAAAGGAGAAGTAAAAATAACTTCAGAAAAAAATAAAAACAAGATACAGATTAGTATTGAAGATAATGGAAAAGGTATTTTGGATGAGGATTTGAAATATATTTTTGATAAATTTTACCAGTCTAAAAATCAAAATGTCAAAAAACCAGCAGGAAGCGGTTTTGGTTTGGCAATTAGCAAACAAATTGTTGAAGGGCACAGAGGTAAAATTTGGGCAGACGAAAATTATAAAACAGGAGCACGGTTTATTATCGAAATCCCCCAATAATATATTATATAACATAAAAAATTAAATTTTGAATAGAAAGAAGATATTGATTGTTGACGATGAACCAAATATAGTAATGTCTTTAGAATACACATTTAAGAAAAATAATTTTGATGTTTATATAGCTAGAGACGGAGAAGAAGCTATAGAAATATTGAAATCAAAAATACCAGATGTAATTCTTTTGGATATAATGATGCCAAATGTAGACGGATATCAAACATTACAATATATAAGAAAAAATGAAGCAACCAAAAACAGTAAAGTAATATTTTTAACAGCAAAAAATAAAGCATCCGATATCAAGAAAGGATTTGCTATGGGAGTAGATAAATATATAACCAAGCCATTTTCCATCAAAAAAATTGTAGCAGAAATAAATGAACTTATAACTTCATAAAAACACAAATGCTTTGATGTTTATAAAGTACTGTGTGTTTTTTTAGTTGTTTACACCTTAATAAGAGTTACTCGTCGATAATTTTTTGGCGATGACATGTTTTAAAAGAATTTAATACACCAAAATTACAAAATCACAAATCATGGAAATAAGAGACACCCTTCAACTACGTTCTTTTGCAGAATATAAAAAAGCTTATCAGGAAAGCATATCAGATCCTGAAAAATTTTGGGACGCTATTGCCGAAAAATTTTATTGGCATAAAAGATGGGATAAAACCTTACGATGGGATTTTTCAAAACCCGAAATAAAATGGTTTGAAGGAGGGAAATTGAATATAACTGAAAACTGCTTGGACAGGCATCTTGAAAAATTAGGAAATAAAACAGCCATTATTTGGGAACCTAATGATCCGGACGAAGAATCAAGACATATAACATACAAGCAACTATATGTAAAAGTTTGCCATTTTGCAAATGTTTTAAAAAACAATGGTATCAAAAAAGGAGATAGAGTGTGTTTATATATGCCTATGATTCCAGAACTAGCAATCGCAATGCTTGCCTGTGCCCGTATAGGAGCAGTTCACTCTATTGTATTTGCAGGATTTTCCAGTACAGCCATCGCAAGCAGAATAAATGATTCTCAATGCAAAATGCTTATAACAGCCAATGAAGTATACAGAGGAGCAAAACCTGTAAAACTAAAAGAAATGTGCGACGAAGCATTAAAAAGCACACCTTCTGTAGAAACTGTTATTGTATATAGAAGAACATTAGAACCAACACCAATGCAAGAAGGCAGAGATAAATTTTGGTTTGATGAATTACAGAAAGTAGAAAAAGAATGCCCTGCCGAAATAATGGATGCAGAAGATATGTTGTTTATTCTCTATACCTCTGGCTCTACAGGAAAACCCAAAGGAATGGTACATACTATAGGAGGATATATGGTATATACAGGATATACGTTTGCTAATGTTTTTCAATGCGATCATTTTGCACCCACCAATACCATACCACAAACAAAATATGATGGAGATATATACTGGTGTACCGCAGATATTGGGTGGATCACAGGACATTCCTATATTGTATACGGACCACTGGCTATGGGAGCTACAACAGTAATGTTTGAAGGAATACCAAGCTATCCCGATTATGGACGTTTCTGGGAAATTTGTGATAAACTTAATGTAACACAATTTTATACAGCACCAACAGCAATTCGTGCGTTGGCCAAACAATCTTTGGATCTGGTAGAACGGCACGATTTATCCTCTATAAAAGTTTTAGGATCTGTAGGAGAACCTATAAACGAAGAAGCCTGGCATTGGTATAATGATAATATAGGTAAAGGAACTTCTCCAATTGTAGATACATGGTGGCAAACAGAAACAGGAGGTATTATGATTTCTCCATTAGCAGGAATTACACCTACCAGACCTACTTTTGCAACATTGCCACTGCCAGGGATTCAGCCCGTTTTGATGGATGAAAATGGAAAAGAAATTGAATTCAAATCCCAACAGTCTGAAGGACGTTTGGCAATAAAATTTCCTTGGCCATCAATTGCCAGAACAATATACGGCGATCATCAACGATATAAAGAAGTTTATTTTTCTACCTATAATAATATGTACTTTACAGGAGACGGCGCATACAGAGATGCTACAGGTAATTATAGAATTACCGGCAGGGTAGACGATGTAGTTATTGTATCTGGTCATAATTTGGGGACAGCACCAATAGAAAATGCTATTAATGAGCATCTTGCAGTAGCAGAGTCAGCTATTGTTGGTTTTCCGCATGATATTAAAGGAACAGCCTTATACGCTTATGTAACTCTGCATGAAGGGCAACAAGCAAGTGACCAACTCATACGTGAAATAAAAGAGCAAGTAGCTAATACTATTGGGCCAATAGCAAAACCGGATAAAGTACAATTTGTAAATGGCTTGCCAAAAACCAGAAGTGGTAAAATTATGAGAAGGATTTTACGTAAAATAGCTTCTAAAGACACCTCTGATATGGGAGATACATCTACATTGTTAAACCCGGATGTAGTTCAGGAGATAATGGATAATGCATTATAAAACAAAAGAGGGTGTTTGATTCTTCAGACACCCTCTGTTTTTATTGTGTTTTTTTTGAAAAATTAGCTCTAAAAAAGGCTTCACTGAAAAAAACAAAGAGTTTTTCAGAAATCATTAATAATAATTCAACTAGATTTTATCAAAAATTACCTTTCAGAAGACCTTCAATTAAAAAATCAAGCCAGAAAAAAATTATTTCTGAAAATAACTAAAACTTTCTCCCTCTTTAATATTAAGGACACTTTCGTAAATCAGTTTAATAACATTTTCGACATCATCCCTATGAACCATTTCTACAGTAGTATGCATATATCGTAAAGGTAAAGAAATTAAAGCAGAAGCCACACCTCCGTTACTATAAGCAAAAGCATCAGTGTCAGTACCTGTCATTCTGCTGGAAGCCATACGCTGAAAAGGAATCTTTTTATCCTCGGCAGTAGTAATAAGAAGCTCTCTAAGCCTGTTTTGTACAGCAGGAGCATAAGAGATTACCGGTCCGTCACCAATTTTGGTCTCTCCCTGCGATTTTTTTTCAATCATAGGAGTAGTAGTATCATGGCAAACATCAGTAACGATAGCAACATTAGGTTTTATAGTATGCGTAATCATTTCTGCACCTCTCAACCCAATCTCTTCTTGAACAGAATTTGTAATATATAAGCCAAAAGGAAGATTTTTTTTATTCTCTTTTAATAAACGAGCTACTTCGGCGATCATAAAACCTCCCATACGATTATCCAAAGCACGACAAACAAATTTATCTTTATTTAAAATAAAAAACTCATCAGGATAAGTAATAACACAGCCTACATGTACTCCAAGTTTTAAAACATCTTCTTTGGTGTCACAGCCTACATCAATGCATATATTTTCCAGAGAAGGAGCAGGCTCTTTTCCTGCTTTTCTGGTATGTATTGCAGGCCATCCAAAAACCCCTTGAACAATACCCTTTTTCGTATGTATATTAACACGCTTTGAAGTAGCAATCTGGTGATCACTACCACCATTTCTAATAACATAAATAAGTCCGTTATCTGTAATATAATTTACATACCAGGAAATCTCATCAGCATGCCCTTCAATTACTACCTTATATTTTGCTTTAGGATTAATTACCCCAACGGCGGTTCCATAAGTATCAGTAATAAATTCATCAACATAAGGTTTCAGGTAATCCATCCAGATTTTTTGCCCTTCCCATTCATATCCAGTAGGAGCAGGGTTGTTTAAATATTTTTCAAGAAAAGTCAATGACTTTTTGTTAAGAATGCTTTTTTTTGCCATTTTATTATTTCATTTTAATGCTAAAATAACAATATTCACATTCATTTTACAGTTTAGAAATGGTTAATTATTAATTTTACAACAAATTATAAAGGTCTCATATATCCTAATTATGCTTAAATATATATTGTATCTGATATCTTTTGGCTTTGCAGCTTTTGGATACGCTCAAAAAGAAAATGGAAACCCTGTAAATTCTTCAAAAATAGATACTACAAGTACAAGCTATGTGCAATATTATATTATAGAAGGAGATACAATACCACATGATGCTATAGATTTGGATGAAGTAGTTATTTTAGGTAAATTAAATTTTAAAGATGAATTAGCCAGAAGAAAATACCTTATTTTAAGACGTAAAACCAGAAAAGTATACCCTTATGCAAAATTAGCATCTGATAGGCTAAAAGCATTAAATGAAAGATTAGAAGAAATAGGAACTAAAAGATCAAAAAAGAAGTACATAAAAATACTCCAAAAATATATGGAGGAAGAATTTACAAAAGAACTAAAAAAACTAACACGTACAGAAGGGCAAATATTAGTAAAACTAATTCATCGCCAAACCGGTAAAACTATGTTTGATTTAGTTAAGGAGTATAGAAGCGGTTGGAAAGCTTTTTGGTATAATAATACAGCCAAACTTTTTAATATATCTTTAAAAGAGAAATATGATCCTATAAATGTCGAAGAAGATTATTGGATAGAAGATATATTACAACGTAGTTTTCAAGCTAGTATTCTAAAAGAACAGAAAACAGCTTTAGATTTTAGTTTTTATGATTTAAAGAATAAATGGACAGGCACTACAAAAGAAGCCTCTCCAAAAAAATAAAGCAGGCATATTGAGAGCTTCCAAAAAAAAGACCAATACTACCCTTGCATAAATATATTGTGTAATCAAGAGAAGCTTTTTTATAGTAACAATAAAAAAAAGAGCAAAAAAACAACCCTATCTCATGTATTTTTTTGTATATTAGCTCTCTATCTTTTTTAAAATCAAACACTTCCGTTTTTTTGATTAAAAATCTTAAAAAAGATGTATTGTTTCTTGCAAATTAGCGTATGTTTGCACCCGCAAAACGGGATATTGTTTTGAGTTCATTGATAAAGATTA
>NZ_CDSBKO010000052.1:0-43628 GCF_977115655.1 Aquimarina sp. | reverse complement strand
TAACAATTTTTCTTTACGCACAGTAGATAACCCAGATTTATTATACGCTTTTAAATGGAATGTCTATCTTTAACAGGACAGAAAAATATAGCCCATAACCTTACATTTGAATTATGGCAAAAAAGTATGAAGATGAATTTAAGTTAATGATTGTAGAATTATTACAATCTGGTCAAAGTGTAAATTCAGTTAGTAAAGAATACAACCTCAATGGTAGTATAATTCGTAAGTGGCGTAAGTCCTATGAAGAAAATTCTGGTAATTTTACAACTAGTTCAGTATTATCAGAAGACCAAAAACGCATTCAACTTTTAGAAAAAGAATTAAGAACCGTAAAGTTAGAGCGAGATATTTTAAAAAAGGCGGTCAGCATCTTCTCCGTGAGCGACAGGTGAGATATCAATTTATTTTGTTGAATAAAGACAATTTTCCTGTTGAGAAGATGTGTAGTTGTATGAGAGTTAGTTCTAGTAGTTTTTACAATTGGTTAAAGACAAAATACGGATAAAGAAAAGCAGAGCTTAAAACATTTAAAAAATAGAATCGTAATTATTTTTAATGAAAACAACCAAATCTATGGTAGTAGGCGTATTCATAAGGTTTTAGAAAGAGAAAATATTTATTATAGTCGTTCTTATATTGCTTTTTTAATGAAGAAATTAGGTTTGAAAAGTGTGCTTAGAAAAAAGTATGTAATTACTACTGATTCTAATCATTCATATGAAATTCCTAAGAACATTTTGAATAGAGAGTTTAACAAGTACCAGATTAGGTAAAAAGTGGGTGCCAGATATTACATATATAAGAATTGGTAAAAGATGGTATTATTTAACTATGGTTCTTGATTTAGCTGATAGGAAAATACTAGCTTGGAATTTAAGTGACGATATGACTACACAAAATACTATTTATAAAACTTGGTTGTTAGCTAAGAAAAAAAGACCTATTTCTGATAATCATATTTTTCACTCTGATAGAGGGGTACAATATGCATTTACTGCAATGAAAAGCCTATTAGATGCAAATCTAAAGATATCTCGATCTATGAGTAGAAAAGGAAACTGTTGGGATAATGCAGTAGCGGAATCTTTCTTTAAAACATTAAAATATGAGTGTGTTTATAGACATAAATTTAAATCATTTTTAGAGGCTCATTATATAATTGATGTGTATATAAAATGGTGCAATACTAAAAGATTACATTCTGCTTTAGGATATAAAACTCCTCTAGAAGTAGAACAAGAATATTTGAATATTAAAAACAAAAAAGTGGCTTAAATATTTTGTCCTAAAATTATTAGGCAATCCAATGGTCTATGCCAATTAAAAATTGGGGAATAATCCTCAATCAGTTCTTAACTATATATGAAAAAAGGGTAAGACTTTAAAAAAGTCAAACCCTCGGTATTTTAAGTTACACACTTAATGAAATAGTGTATTATTTCAAAAAAAGTATAATCAAAAAATAAAGAATAGTTTAATTATCGGCAATAAACAATATTCCATTTAAGCTAGTCCAAGAGGCATGATAGCTTTCTGCGAATACATCTCCGTTTGGTAAAATGTCTATTCTGGCTGCGACGTTTCCATATTTCAAAGTTCCAAAAAAGATTCTTTCTGCTGGTCTAAAACCTTCGGGAAGATTAAAGATAACTTTACCTTGTTCACTGCCTTTTATAGTACCCTGAATGTAAACTACACCATTTAGTTTACGATATCTTGTATCCTGATATTTAGAAGTCTGAAAGGATCCAAAGTTTTCGAAATTATTAAGCAATGTCGGTGCAACCCAATCCGTAGTACCAACTGAAGAAACATCGTCTACTTTGTTTACGCAACTTTCTATAAGATCTGCATAATGTTGTTCTGTAGGTATATCTCCTGTTTGAAAATAACTTTTGAGTTCCTGTCTTGATTTTTCCATTTGTATATTAATTTATATTATCTATCCTATTATATTATCTTGACCTATCTTTGCTTTACCAATAACATTTCCTTGATTATTAGTATTCGTTTTTTTACCAACTACATTACTGGTCCCCACCACCATAGTTCCTATGCCCAATACTACTTTAGAATCCTTGTTTGGGATTGTTAAAATATGTTCTGTCAGGCTCAACATTCCCGAAGAGTTTTCTGCACGTACCTTAAAATGATGGTATAATGGATTTCCAGAATCATCCTCTATTATTAATTTATCGCTTCCATAATTGGTTTCAGACAGAGAAACTACCAGTTTTTCTTTATTACTGGAAAACCCATAAATCTTCACCCAATTTCCTTGCTCGTTCATTTTATACAAATGATATTTCCCATTATGTATTACTTTATCCCATCGTAATTCTGGATTATCAATAATTTTGAGACCATCTTCACTAAACGTTGAATAGAAAAGTGTTGGGGATTCTGGGGTGGTATTTTCCAAGATTGTACTTATTACCAACTTTGAAGCATTGGATGGAGCATATTCTGTTACAATATTCCCTTCTTTTGTGGCATATTCGACTTTTCGGGATACTGTGACTTTATAATACAATACTTCTGCATACGGAACGTACCCGATATCCTCAAACTCATCTTTGATCTTCCATACATTGTCTCCCAACAGTTTGTCTTGTAATATGTCTATGGTTTTAACAAGATCCATTGTTCTAACAGAAAGTGCATTATCAGCATTAAGGGTTCGATATAAATGAATCCTTTCAACTTGCTGTACCAATGGGTATGCATTAATTTCCAATTGTATTGCCGGAAGTACATTTAAAGTTTTGTTGGACAATACGGGAAGTGCCCTTTTAACTTCAGGAGCTTCAGAAGGGTTAGTATTCACTAATTTCACAGGGCCTAACACCGGGCTAAAATCCCCCATTTGCATAGTGTTTCCGATTTCCCGAACCGTATAGAAAAATATGTTTTCTGATGTTCCCTGAAGGGTGAAATCGGTAAACAGCACCTCTTTTTCTGAAAGCTTTTTGGCCATTGGAGCAATATCAAAATTACTATCCTCTGGCTGAAGTAAACTTCCATTTTTGCTTCTGACCACTTGCTTTTTAGGTAATGGCTCATAGTCTTTACCTCGTATATATTTGAATAGTAACGGAATTTCGGTTAAGGGGGTAAAAGCATTAAATACAGCATCTTTAATTCTATCGATCATATTACCCGGCAGAATGCTTCCTGGTGTTTCTCCATTAAAAAATAAAGACGGTTTGTTTGGATTAGGCAATCTATACCCCTCTTTGGTATCAGGATATGCCGCAAATTGCCCATTTTGGTTAATAGTATTGTCCTTATAATTATAGTCAAAACGTAATAGATTGGTCCATCGATTTACCACGTATTCTTCTTTTCCTAAAGGGGTTTTAATTGCCTCTTTAATAGCTTTTACGGTATCAAAAGTGTACAAGGCATTCAATATACTGTTTTCATCGCACCTGTAGTACATTACACTATGTGGTTTTGCTTTGAACTTTGTGGTTAAGGTATATGTGGATTTTCCGAAAGTATCCGGTCGTGATGCATATTGTGCTCCTTTTGGAAGTTCCGGTTGCCGTGGTTCGATAATTTCTTGTGCAAACATAGTTGCCGGCACACTGATATCTGAAGCGTAATTCACCTTATTATCTTTACTTCTCGAACCAAATATGGTATACCTAACCCCTTCTCCTTCTGTTGGCTGTATTATATTTTCAGTTAACCCTATGGTGGTATTGGCATATAAATAAACCTTATACCCCGGATAAAAATTGACTTCTATGGATTGGCCTGTCAAAATTGTATTTTCCGGAGCCTCTTCAACAGATTGAAAATCCAGGTCTGAGACATATAAGGTCAGTCCCGTAGTCCCTATATTTTCAATTTTGATCACCTGCAAGGTTTTTCTGGGGCCGTTGCTATCATTTTTGGTATGCACTCGTACAACACCTTTGTCCCAGTTTACAGAATTTCCGGAAGCGCTGTATTGCGGATGGTCATTTAAAACCGTATCATTTTCGAAAGTTATTTTGTACAATCCGGCGTGTCCCTGAATCACAGCACCTGTACTTTCGTTAATATCTACATCTTCTATTATTTCTTCGATCAATGCTTTTCCCCAGATTCCTCTTGTTTTTTCCAAGACTTGTTCTTTTTTTGTATCGGCTCCGTCTTGTTGGATTTTTTCTCTGTGGACCTGCCAATTATCTCCTATTGAAATTTTAAAAGAATGAGGGTTTGGTGTTCCCCAACTTCCCTGGTTCAACATGTTTTCAATAGCCATAAACATTCCGTCTGCATTAATTTCTGGGGCTTCAAGATCTGCATCTGCATCTGGAACCGTTCTGGATTGAATGGAATCACTAATTTCTTTTTTATACACTATAAAAACAGGCCCTTCTTTTGGGATATCTGAAGGTTTAACATTATGGATGATATATTCCTCTTCTTCAAGAATAAATACTCCTCCTATAAAATTTGCCATTGCATTAGTATCTAATGTTGGTGTGATAAG
Organism: Aquimarina sp.; assembly: GCF_977115655.1. Classification (NCBI taxonomy): domain Bacteria; kingdom Pseudomonadati; phylum Bacteroidota; class Flavobacteriia; order Flavobacteriales; family Flavobacteriaceae; genus Aquimarina; species Aquimarina sp. The sequence continues at coordinate 39,139 of NZ_CDSBKO010000052.1, read as the reverse complement.
TGAGTTGTCACTATATCTTTTGTAAGCTCCTGTTCGGATCACAGAAACAATCTCATTTTCGGGATCATCTGCAATACTAATAGCTTTTCCGATTACATTATTTGGCATGTTTTTTCTAAAGAAGATTTCTACTTCATCTGCAAATACTTCCTCTTTATCAGGAAACATATAATTAGGATCGGACCAATCCCCTATGGCAAGATCCTGCTCGGTTAACTTATAAGATACCAGCTCCTGAAAAGAATTATAATCGAAATACAAACGTACCAATGTTTTATCCCCCCCTGTTATTGCCGAATAAAGCTCTTGTTCTTGTGAAGAGGTTAATAGCAAAGGCTTTTCTTTTTTAATGAGTACAGCACTTAGGTTACTTGGGGGCAAAAGTAGATTTGATGGTTTAAACTTGGTTTCGATAGTCCAAGTTATAGCACTCTGACTTGCACGCCCAAACCAATTAATCCCATACGATCCATACACATGAGCCCCCGGATTTTTTTCGCGATGTACATAAAAAGCTTCAAACAAATCAGGAATACCAAGTGGTATAGTCTCCCCGTATGGTGTATCACCATCTGGCACGACATTGAGATAGTCTGAGGTGCTAGAGAGTTCTGGTGCCCTCCAGTCTGTTTCATTTTGATCCTTGTACTCTAAACCTCCATTTACCGGAAAGGTAAATGCTGCCAAATTATATTCTTTGTCCCCGGATTGGTAGAAGTCTTTATCGGCAAACTCTGGTAAATCCTCAGCATATAGTGTAATAAATCTCGTTTTTCCGTCATGAGTATACCCTTGCTCATCAGTCAAACGGGTAGGGTTGTCCCATTTATTGTATTGTAAACCCGGTACAGGTTCTTTAAGATCTATAGGCAATGGCAATCTTTGATCTTCTATAGAAGTTGGTAACGACATATATATATGCTGTTGGTCTTTTGCAGGGGTACCATTGTTTGGATCTGCTTTGGTGTTGTATACCGCCAAATACACATATTTTTCATTTTGAGCCGTTACACTAGTATCCAGATATCCTAACCCTAGCATTCTTGCGATATGGTAATCGATAGAGGCAATCTGTAGTAAATCCAGATAGGAAACTTTGAAGCTACTTAACGAACCATCATCAAGATCTCCGGGATAAAAAATATCTTCATTTGCCAATGGATTGTTTGAAGAAGCATCGCTTAGTTGAATATATTTTTGAATGACACCTTTTATACTTTGACCATCATTGGATTGGGCATCGTTCCATTTCTTCTTATAGTTTTCGATATTAACCAAAGCATTGCCATTATATCTGGGCCATGAACCATGTACTAACCCTGGTCTGGGCTCCAACAACTCAAAAGCTTTTGTATCCTCAATGGTAAGTCCATATCTACCTACATACTCCCAGGTATTTGTAGTGTTTGCTTTTGTAATAAAATTACTGTAAAACTCAAATTTAATTCCTGAAACTATACAATTTGTTGCCAAAAACCGTACACTTCGTATATTTTCCCCTACTATATTTGCTGAAGTTATTTTGTTATCCAGAAACGTCTTTCTGGCACCTACATGTTTTTGCGCAGTTATTTTGTTTTCATCTACTGTAAGTACCTCTGTGGCTAATTTGCTCCCCGCAGCTGCATCATTTACCACAAACGTGGCCCCAAATGATAATTCTTTTTTGTTTTCAATTTCTATCAAAGCGTCTCCATAAACTTGTATGAAAGCCATTGGGTTTTTTGAAGGGTCATTTGCACCTCGACTTTGGTTATACCGATCAATATCTTTAAAATATATGTGAAATATATTTTTGTTGATATCATACACCCACTCCCTTTTGTTATCAAAAATCAAATTTGGAGGTGCATTAAAATCAATGACTACTTCGTTTTTTGTATAAGGTGTTCTGTATATTTTAACAAAGTCATCTTTCTTGTTAAAACTATGGGTAGCATTCGATAAATTTCCTTTGGGAATATGGTAATCTCCTATATGCCCTTTTAATGTCCAACGCAGGTGAATCCCTTTTGCACTACCGTCATGGCCGGTAGAACCAGCAGATTGAACATAAAGAAAAGGAGATTGTAACACCATAGAAGGATCCAATACCAAATCTCCATCCCCGTCGCCACTACCAAATGGGCAAATTTCTTCTTTAACAGATACCACATCTGTAACAACAAAATTAACGTTACCCGTATTTTGACCTAACCCATTATCTTCGCTTGAAGCTCCTGCATTAAAAAACTGTTTCTTGATCTTTGTTGTTTGTGCCGGGGATAAACTTACTGTTTTACAGCTTTTTAGTTCTGTATCAAGACGACCAATAAAATGATCGCCATCATAACCATGAATAATTATATTGTCTGGTGTAGCTTGATCCAAAGCAAGTTTTGCTTCCGTAGTAATTTGTTTTGACCAAATTATATCCAGATCCTTGGACAACTTATGAACTGTATTTGTTTTTTCTTTACTTAAAGTTTTTAAATATAAAAAGCCTTTTGAGTTATGGATTTGAATTTCATAATTTCCTATTCCTGTAAAACCAGTAAACTCTACATCGGCAAAAAGAGCCTGGTTTTCGTTGATTTTAACAATAAATGGTATTGGCCCGTTTTGCTGATCCATTTGTATGCTACCACTTACCCAGAAATCCCCATCTATATTGGATGCATCCCAAAATCCCACAGGGAATACCCCAGAGCCTAAACTACAAGAAATACTTTTAATCACATCAAGGGACTCATCAAGGAATATGATAATATTATGCCCCCCGATTACGATTCTGTTACTACTGTTACAATATATTCTAAAAATAATATCCGCAATATCTTTAAGGATAACAGATCGAGTGATATTGCCATCCTTATCTAACTTGTATAAAATAGTGGTGATATCTGCATTATTACCGGTTAAATAATGTCGATCTGATTGTATTACGTATGTCTCATTAGGTAACTTCAATAATTTTGCATAGTATCCTATATTAGTATAAGACTCTCCATAAAACTTGCTCCACAACACTTCTCCTTGCGTTGTAATTCTGGTTAGGCTCACCTGATCATTGGATGTCGCTTTTCCCAGTACCATCAGATCTCCATTATCTGCTGCTAATATCTGGGTAAATATTTGACCATTACCACCATCATTCTCAAAATCTTTTTCCCAAAGTACTTTTCCATTAAAATCGGTTTTGGTAATAAGCCCTTTATCTGTGCTTGTACCATTAATTTTACCAACGGCATAAATCCCGTCGTTACCAACTTCTAATACCTGCTTATATTCATGATCGGCTTTGTTATAGCGGTTTAAAAATAAGCCTAAATCCACCGGAACAACTGGTTTTTTGAAACATACTTCATGCTTAATTGAAGATATACCTGTAGCGATTACGTCAAGATTTTGCGGTGCTGTAAGTGTTTTTCCTGTAATTGTTGCAGTGCTATAGGGCTTAATTTTTAATTGCACAGTTTGTACATCGGGAACAGCTAAGTTTACCGTTTTACAACTATCAAGGTCATGATTTAACCTACCTACCAATCCCGTAGTATCGGCATTAAGCATATAAACAAATTTGTTGGTGATTTCACCAAAAAATGTAGAAGAGAAGTCTTTTATATCTAAAGTTTTATACCAAACGGGTTGCAAATCATTATCAAGTTTGAGTATACTACCTTGATTGATATTGTTATCTTGAACATGCAACAAACTAAACCCTTCATGCAAAGCAACCCCTAATCCATTATCGTTTATAGCCCGGGCATTGATAATGCTGTCTGTTGGAAGGTTTTTTAAATCTATCTGCCCTATTATTCTTGAATTAGTCCCTCCAAATAGATCTTCATATATTAAAAAGTTAATTTTGTTGTTATATTGAACAGCTTTAGCAAAATGAAGGGGATTGGATTCATTTTTTGCTATAGAAAATTGGTTTATTACGTTAAAATTGGTATCTAACGTGACCACTACGACCTGATTGTTATTATTTCCAATAGCTAGGATGTTTCCTTCGTCTGTGTATATCACTTTGGTTAATTCGCCGATACCATTGATTTGATACGATTGGCCAATAACTTCACCTTGATCATTAATTTTAAAAATCAGGCCTCCTTTATCAAAAACAAGGTATTCATTTTCAGAAACTTGTTGAACTAACTTTCCAAAGACTCCGTAATAAAAATCATCGGGTGCCGAGATGTTATAGTCTTTGCTCCACAATATTGCTCCTTCAGAAGATACCCTAACCAAATAGCATTTTCCTGAATCGTCATAGTTTTGTAGTAAGATTCCGTTATTTTTGCATTTAATAAAGCTGACAACCGTGTAACTTTTTAATCCGGGAACATCTATGTTCTTTTCCCATATCTGATCTCCATCAGGGGTTAATTTCATCAATAATACTGCTCCTGTCGAAGCAGCTGCGGAAGTACCATCAGAAGTAGATCCAACCACATAAACCCCATCGTTTTCCACCTCGGCGGCATACATATAGAATTTTTCTATATCCCGTTCATATTTGTTCAAAAAACCATCGGTTTTTTTAAATTGTGTGGAGCAAATGTCTTCTTTGATCGATATCACAAGTTGTCTTGTCATAATATGATCCGGTAATGCGCCTAGCTCATTTATAGTTTGACCTGTTACTGTTAATGCCTCTGTATATACCATTATATCCTGTACTTCGATTATCGATGCGTCTTTTGTTAAGCATGATTCGAGATTTGATCCTAATCTTCCCAAATAACCATTTACCCCTTGTCGGTTAAGAAGTACGTGATCCCCTGTTGCTTTCCAGAGTACTCTTCCGATAGAATCATCTAAAAACTGCTGTGTTTTGGTTACACCAAGGTCTTTTTGATGGTGATTGAAGTAAGTAATTTCGTTTTTGGTTACAACCGTAAGTGTTAAGTCATCAGATACGGGTACGATACCCTCTATACCAGTATCAGGATTGCGAAACGTTTTTATGGAAAGCTCATTAGCCACAGGGGTTTTAAGGTCTCCTAGATCGAGTATAAAATGAAGGTTCTTGGATACTCCCTCTACTTTTGTCTCCCCATGTATCCAGTATTTTCCATCTGCTTCGGTCACCCCATGGATATTAAAGAAACCTGATTTATCAGAGAAGCTCTTTATAATAAAGCTTTGTTCTACTTCAAAATTGTGGTTAAAAACAGTTACAGCAGTTAGGTTTCCTGTGTCTTTCTTCGACCCGGATCCTACTAAAACAATGGTACTTGTATTAGCACACAAAAATCTACTGCTATGATTAAGTATATCCGTATTAAAGTTTTTTTGTTTTGTAACTTCTCCCCTCTCATTAATTTCAAACAATTTGAAAGTTTTCTGGTTACGCCCAGAACCTTCTTCAACAAGTAACAATATATTGCCATTATCATAACTTGACAATTTAATAGCTCCAGTGGTTATAGAAGTTTCAGAAAATAAATCACTCAATTTTTTACCCCATAACAGCTTACCTGTACTAGACAGTTTAACAAGAAAAGATTCCCCTAGAGTAGTCGCTCTTAGTACAACCCCATTTTTTGAAACAACTACTTGATCAATACCCAACCAATCAAACCCTTGCGCCACAAAATCATATTCCCATAGTACTTGTCCTGTAAAATCCAGTTTTGTTATCAGCCCTCTTTTTAAAAGCAGAGTATCTGTCGTTCTAACCTGACCAACTGCATAAATCCCATCACCGGGAATTTCAATAATATCCGTATAGTGATGTGGTGATTTTGTGTATTTGCAAAGAAAGGTCCCTGATTGATTTTGTGGGGGCGTAAGAGCACAAAAATGTTTAACGATCGAAGTAGTATCAATAGTATCTGAAACCAAGGACTTTGCCGTTAAGGAATCCCCCTGACTTATATTTGCCAAAGTATACGCTTTACGTACTAGCTGGATCGTTTCTAATTGCGGCAAAGGAAGGTCTAAGGTTCTACAACTTTCCAGATCATGATTAAGCCTCCCAACCTTGGAATAAAGAAGATCTGTAAAAAGCACATGGCTCTCTGTAAGAGTGCCAAATATTGATAAAAAGAAGTTGGGGATGTCCAAAGTCTTAAACCAAACCAATTCCAGGTTACTATCAAACTTAAATATCCCATTTAATGAATTATAATACGTCTGTACAAAACTGAAATCAGAATTTGACTGCATGCCTAAATCATACCCCTGAAATAGCTTTATATCTACCGGATTATCATTTACAGGGGTACTTACATCCAATTTACCTATGAATTGTGAGATTGTGTTATCGTAAGCAATAGTTCCGGAAAAAATTACTTGTTCCTTATCATATACAGCATTATTTAACTTAATTGATTTTAGCAGATCATTAGTATAGGTAAGTGTAAATTGGTCAATAATAGTTGTGCTTTGATCCAATTTTGCAAAAACGATAGCGTCTTTTATATTCCCCAATAAAAGAATATTGTTTTGAGGTGTATAGAAAACCTTTAAAATTTGTGTTGTCTCGCCAAGAGAAACAAGGTAGGTTGCAAGAATGTTACCATCTCCGTCTATTTTAACCAACCTGTTATCTTTGGTAAAAAACAGGTATTCGTTATTTGGTAATTTTGTGAGGATCTTGTATATAAAACTATCCTTAATTTTTACATCATAAAATTTGGACCATTTTACATCCCCGTTTACCGTAATTCTTGCTAAAAAATAACCTGAGTAGGATTTTGCTTCCAAAAGTATATCTCTGTTATCACAAGAAAGTAAAGAAGGTGTTGCATTGGACAATTCTGGGATATTTAGTGTTTTTTCCCAAATAATTTCCCCGGTGGATACAGAAACTTTTAAAAGAACTACCTGTCTTGAAAGGTTTGAACTGGCAAGATATACTCCATCATCTTTCACTTCAAGAACATCATAGTTATTAAAAAGATCTGTCCCTTGTTTTATATATTGATTTAAAAACCCATCGATATGGGTCAAAGATTTGTTAGCGATATCTTCAATTTTGGAAACAACATTAGTAACCGCTATATGTATATCTTCTAAGTTTCCGGAAAAATCTTTGATTTGGGTAGTTACAGGTGTGTGCAAATAGATAATATCATCGGTAACCTGAATGGGAGAGATCTTTTTTGTAAGAGAAGCATCCAGGTCCAATCCTATTTTACCAACATAGCTATCCACAACATACCTGTTGAACAGAACGTGTGTATCGGTTACCTGTGATAATACATTTCCAAACGAATCATCCAAAAACTCCCAAGTACCCAACGAATTAAAACTATAGTCAAATTTGCTAAAAAAAATACTTGTGGCAGAACGATTCTGCATATAGATGCCCTCTTGCGGATGAAAAAGGATACGCCCCCCTCCCGAAATATTTTGAGGGAATTTTTTAACCTTAATTTCTGATGGTATATCTTGTAAAGAACTACCTAAATTAGCAATGAATGTTATTTTACCTGAATTATTTTCTTTAGTACGATACCCATATAACCAATAGTTGCCATTATTTACATATACACCATCAATCCTCAAGTTTCCTTTTGTATTTTCAAAAGGTTTGAGTTTTTGGTTATAAATAATTTCGAGATTTGAATTGAACGCCAATACAACGGATATACGCCCTAAAATATCATCTTGCGTTTCCCCAACTACAACAATGTTGCCATCGTTATTAATTGTAGTCGTGTTTAAATTAAATTTTCCGGAGACGTCAAAAGTCGTTTGTTTTACTACGCTTCCGGTCTCATTGAAGATACATATTTTTAAAAGATTTTGTTGATTACCCCTTGTTTCATTTAAAACCAACACATATTGACCATTTGTATATTTTACAAGGTGATCTCCATTATATTTTACGGTAGTATCCCCTTTATCAAAATACGCTTTGCTCCAAACCAGATCGCCATTTGGGGTTAATCTTACAAGGTTAACCTTTTCTGTATTATACCGCCCAGATACTAGTATATCCCCATTATCGCAGGCTACCATTTTTTTAAAACTAAAACGGGCAATCCCCTCAGGAGCAAAATCATGTTCCCAAAGTACGGTTCCATCAAGGTTCAATTTTGTAACCAACCCTCTTACCAAGCCGGACATCCCATCGATCAATATATCTCCAACAGCGTAAATACCATCTCCCGGCACTTCTTGCGCAACATAATACTTGTGAAGATTTTTCTTGTATTTATTTATAAATTCCATTTTGTGTGATCTTATGCGTTATTGGATTGTTATCGTTACTGGTATTGTGGTTTTAGGTTCGTATGCTTTACCATCCCATCGCAGGTACTTAAATTCAAAGTCTAGCGATGATGCTTCAATTTTATGGTTAGAATGCATGATAAATGCTTGAGAATAATCTTTGGAGAACAATGTGGTATAATTAGTATCTATTTCACTTTGATTCATTATGGCAATGGTATTTTTAATTGTGTCAAAAGGTATCTTAGGATCGTTATAGGGTTCTGGGTTTCTTATCCATATTGCAACGATGTCTCCCGATCCTACCGATTTTATTAGGTTAAACTCTGTGCCTAGGGGTGGATCCAGTGGTTTAAGGTCTAATAAGCCTTCTACAACCCGTTCAAACAGATCTGTATATTGTAATTTTAAGTTTTCGGGGCCAACCGCATAATTTCTGTTCACCATTTCAAAAGCTGTTTTGGTTTGCTCGGCGGTTATATTTACCGAAATATCAAAAACAGCTTTAGAACTATTTTCATCTGGGTATTCCAACAAATAACTTTTTACCTGTTCTTTAAAATTTGCATATCGAGAGGTTTGGAAAAAGAAATTATGCACTTCTACAGCCTTCCCTTCAAAAATATTGTTCACGATCGCGGTATACATTTTTAAAGGTTTAAGATGATTTACAGTAACTGTTCGTACAAAAGACTTTGGTTTTATAAGTTCTCCTCCGGTTAAAAGGCAATTGAAATCAGGATCAACATCATTATGTGCCTGGATCAAATTGTTAATTAGCTTCAAATGCTCAGGCAGGAGCACTCCATCATCTTCGGTCCAACTCTCTACAGTTCGAGGAACTTCGGTGGTGGTTACATCGGGAGGTGGTGGGTTTTCGATCGTAATATCCTCTTTTGGGTCTTTTACTACGATTTTCATATCTCCTTTTAGTGCTGGCATACCATTGTATTCTGGCCATTGGCTAAACATGTGTAGTGCATACGATTTGGAGAAAAACAGCAGGATTTCATTGTTATTATCCTCGCTGCTATAGAACAGTGGTTTTGCCCTTAACAAATTCCCATCGGCATTGGGGTACGAGCGGTTATAATCTATATAGTTTCGTATAGAAGTTAATGGGTATTGATCTGGATTGATCAGTTTTTTATCTCCATCCCGTTCCCCAAAGGTAACTCCCCCTGCATTGTGGTAATGTCCTACAGGACCGGCCGTTTTGAATCCATAATAATAATCATAAATCCCTTGATCGTTACCTCCATCTACTGTATCCTTAAGCTGAAAGTATAAATAATAACTGGTATTTGGGCGCCAAATAGGGGCTACATTATTGAGTATAGCATCTACCGTTGCCTTATAATCTTCCTGAATGTCTTTTTGCAGGTTAATATTGTTATTAAATGTAATATCCCTTACGGTTTGCCAACATACTTCGTGAAGCATGGTGCTACAAAACGTTCTAACCACCGGTGGGTTAAAATGCCCCGGACATATCTCTTCGATAGACAGCCCTGTTGGTGTTGTTGCTTTTTCTAATGTAGTAATTGCAGAAAAATGATTTTCAAAAGTGACTGTGTCCCCTTGAAGAAAATCTATATCCCCAGATAGTGTATCTATCGAAGAATCTATAGTTATACAACTATCCAGTTCTAAATCCAATCTCCCAATAAGGCTTCCATTATAACTGCTATGTACCAGTATTCCTTCTTCAGAAATATCAGAAAATTCAATATCCTTATTATCTTTTAACGATTTAACCCAAAGAACATTAAAATCATAATCACATTTAATAATGGTATTATAGAAACTTCCATCATCATGCGAACCAAAATAGTATACATAAATAGCCTCATTATTCAGGTTAAAATCTAAGTTGTAACGTGTTGAAAATAATTTTACTGTAATAGATGTTCCTTGAGCAAACTCACCCTCTGAGACACTAGCCATGAACGGGTAATAAGAATGATCACTTATATACCCCTTACCGGAAATATAAATTGTTTCATTATGATAAATAACCTTCCTAATGCTTAGAGTTACAGATGGATCCCCCTTATGTTTTATGGTTATACTTTTACGTATATCAAAAGATTGGTTGACACGTATTAAATGCGGTTGATTATCTATTGTACCTACAATAAGAATATCTTCCTGGACCGCCAGAATCGAATGTACAGAAATCCCAAGTACTTCCCGCTCGGTAATAGGGGCTCCTTCTAAATCTAAGATAGATATTACAGTTTTAACTACAGATGTATTATTATTTTTATATCCCTTATTTAAAATTGCATATCGTTTGTTACTTAGTTTTATTACTTGTCCCCCTAAAGATTTTGTTTGATCTTCCGGAATATATTCTTTTGTCCAAAGTACCTCTCCGCCAGAGCCAACTTTAGATAAAACAAGATTGTCTACCTCATAGTTCTTGCAAATTACACCATCTTCATGTGCTTCCATAACTTCGCTTAGACTATCAATAGCGTCTAATGTGTTTTGCCAAATAATGGTACCTGAGTAGTCCAGCTTTAGTAATATAGCTTTGTCTGCAATTTCTCCTACTGCGTATATTGCTTTATCTTTTGAGGCTTCATAAAGACCTAGAACACGTAAACCCCTATCTGTTTTAAGTTGGCTAAGAAAGTAGGATGCCTTTGTATTACCAGATTCACAAGGTTCTTCAGATATTTTAACCAGATACTTATAAAGAAGTTCTATAAATTTGTTAGCCTGATCCCTACAAGCTTGCGGAGAAGTATGCTCTACAGAAGATACAAGAATAGCATCTGATTCATCCAGCACTTCAAAAACATATCTTCTATCGTTTTCATTAACTACTATCTTTTCTGGTGAATTTTTAGCTATATCTACGATTTTTTTGACTTCTGCTTCTATATCTTCAAAATGATCGAGTGGGCGAATAGAATGTGCTATCTCTTCGCAATCGAAATCGAGAAAACTGTATTCATATTTTATTTCCGGATTGTCATAAAAAGGTTTTACCTGTACTTTGATCTTTTCTTGCCCTATATCTGTTTCTATAGTAGAACAGCCTCTTTTTTTAAGCGTTTCTAATTGTTGTAATAAACGATTATACGTTGTTACATCATTGGGCACATCTATATTTCCTTGATTTCCATTAGTTATGGCGTCTTGATACGTATCTTCGAACAATTTGGCAATTTGTTCCTTTATCGATTTGACTTGATCCTGATCTATACGATCTGGTGCTACTACAACTTTTAAAATAGGTTCATCTTCATTTTCATAAACCACCTCGTTCAACAATTCTTGTTGTGTTTTATATACTTCCTCTACCAGTTTATATTGAATCTCAATGTCATCATTTATAATACCTTTAAAATATCTTATGGTAACCCCTTTGGCATCTGTGGTAAGTTTTAATTTTACTGAAGAGGCATCTTCATCCAATTCTATAGTAAGTATATCGTTATTCTGAAACAGTAATGACCTGTCATAACCAAAAGGATTTTTTCTGGCTGTGATCATGGCATGGTTTCCTTGTCTCCCGGTTAAGTTAAAGTAAAATCCTTTTTGAAAAAAACCATAACCTATATGGTATAGTCTTCCTACTTTTCTGTTATCAAGCCAATTTACACATCTCCTGTTTCGTATCTTTTCTTCACAAAATATATTTGCTGTTATCCCTACTTGTTCAGGGATAAACCAACCTTTCTCTCCCTGACTGGTGTACGAAAAAGGTGAATCCGCCAATAACCGGACAGCATTGTATTCTTTGCCTGATTTTTGCCAATGCCCTATCTTAAGGTTTTTGGTATTTTCGTTATTTTTTGAAATGAGTGCTTCATAGGGGTGGTATTCTTTCCAAGCACTCCCATTCCAAGCTTTGATACCAATGTTCTCAATAGAATAACGGTGGGTTACCTGGCGAAGTTTTTTTCCTCCTTTAACCGTTTTTTCTGGCGGGATTAAGTCTTCATAACCTTTGGGAGCATTGGTATTGCCTCCTATACGCTTAGAAACTGCTTTTGGCAATACGTTTTTGGTGAATTTTATGTCTATAAAAGTATCTAAAGGAAGGATCGCTTTATTAAATAATTGGTGGTCCCCGCTTATATTTGGTGTTCCCGAAGAGATCGTATTGCCTAGGTTTACTAAGTCAAACGTTTCTCCAGATATCATGTTTACCCCTTTTATCTGCTCGTTTGCTTTTTCTTTAAGTAATGGTTGAATTGGTGTGCGATCTATTCGTTTTGACTTTTCCCATTTTAGTTCAACTTCTGCACACTTTCTTATTTTAACAAATCCTATTTTGATTTTACCGCAAACCCGGAAACTGGCATAAATCAAGAAGGGTTCTGCTGCTTCTGCAGAGAAAATAGCATCAAAAGATATCCCGACACTAATAAACCACACTTTTACCTCAAGGCCACCACCTGCAGCCAGATATCCTCCCATTTGTGGTTTCTCAAAACTTATATGTCCGCCAACTTCTGCATATAGCCATGCTTTTACCCTGGCAGGGCCAAATTTTTTGTCAAAAATAAATTCGGTTTTTGCTCCTGCCCGAATACCTTTTGCAGATAGCATTAAATAGCTTTTTGCTCTAAGAATACTAATTATTTTGGATTCAATCGGTTTTTTATCGGTACCAAAATTTACATACCAAGCAGATGGGTTGTCAAAAAAGAATCCGGCTTGTACATTAGCGTATGATGAAAAAATTCTGCCATTCTTTTTGGGCAGTTTATAATCTGCACCCAACCCAAGTTCTATAGAGCGGTCCCCATAAGCAATAAAGGCGAAAAAGGGAGGTTCTTTGCGGTCATCCAGCCCAATTCTTTTACTTAATATGTTTGCTTTTCCTTCTAACAAGAACAGACTTGGTATCGAAAGCAATAAAAATAACCGTGTAGAGATTACCTTACCATCATCAAAAGTTGTTGCCAAACTGGCCCCGGCACCTATTGAAACGGGATTGGTATACGCATCGGTATCCTGTGGTGTGCGGAATTTTTGGATGTTTACCCCGCGCTTTGGAGCTTTGTAATACTCATACCAGGTATCTGCATTAACCACATCTTTTTCGGCAACATATCGGTATCCAAACAATCCCCTAAAACCAAAGATTCCCAGCCCTGTTGCCCCTAATGGGATAGGCTTGGGGAGTTCTATACTGGCATCGATAATAAAGGCAGGAAATTTTGGGGTTAACCGCATTTCTGCACTTCCTGCGATTTTGGCTTTGGGGAGTTTAAGCGAAATTCTTCCTTCGTACTCTTTGGATTCCCCAGGCTTTGGTATTGATAAATATCCGTTTATGATTGCAGTTGCATTCTCGGGTTTGGCATCCCCGGGAACGATAATATCTGCCTCGATGGTTTGTATCCTAAAATAAGAGTGTTTTGGTTTGTAATCCGAATTGTTTTGTGGGACATCTTCATTATTATCTACGGTAAAATAATATTGCATTCCTTTTCCCCTAGCTTCTACGCCTAAAGGACCAAGATTGATCGAGCCATCGAAACCAAAACAGTAGTACTTCCTCATCTTGCCTTGATACTCTTGCTGGTAGGAGCTAAAATTAACCCCTGAAATCCCTATTTCTACCGGACCAAGATTAAGGTTAAAATTTGCCGGCACGGGAATCGTACCACTCACGATCTCAAAACTACCGTCGCTATAAATTCTTAGCTTGGGGATTTCGATGGCCTGATCCCCCAATAGCTTGGTCATAATTGCATTGGTAAACTTGATTTTGCAAGATGTTCCTATAAAAAACTCATCGTCTTGCTTGCCTAGCTCTAAGGACAGGATGGTCATTTCCAGAACATCAGGAATCACAATAGGGGCAAAACCGTCTTTTTCTGATGCCGTGAGCAAAAAGTCCCCTTCGGCATCCAAATGCCCTGTGATTTCTACTTCGGCATCGTTTCCTTTGGCATCTTTTAACCTGGGTATTCTAAGTTGCCCAATAATATTGGAATCTACCACCGTATTTTGCTTAAAGGTAATATCAAACGACTTAAACCCTACTGCAAAACCATTTTCCCCAAGTTTTTTCCATAAAATACCCTCGGTAGTATTGTCTACGGCTTCAAGGGCAATAGTGCCAGACACTCCACCGGTACCTATTAAAATATTGGTACCCACAACTTTTGCGGTACTGGTACTATCGGGATGGTCCCTAAACCATTTTTTGGGCAGGGTAATGGTTGCTGTTTGGGCATATACCCCCATAAAATCATCGGCTCTGCCATCGATAATGGCTTCGGGGATGTTGGAGTTTTTACTAAGGTCTATTTTTAGGTTATCAAATTCTATTAATATCCCGGTATTTCCTATTTGTGAAGGTGTCAGTTCTAAAGAATCTGTTTGGTCAAATTCAAATCCTTTTTCTGTACTAAAGGATAAACTGCTGGCATTATATCTTAATTGTGATTTTACATTTCCATCTTCAATAACATCAAAAGTCTTAGAGTCAACAGGTTTTAACCATGTTCTAGGAAATTCTATTGACAAGCTAAGAGAATTAAGAGATGCTGAAAATTTCGGAATCAAAAAACTTGACAGATTATCCAAATCAAAATTTCCTAATATATCTGAGAATAGTTTTTCAATTTTTGTTTTAACATTTCCAAAATCATCATCTGCACTAAGATAATCATTGAAAACGATATCAAATATGTCAAAATCATTCCCATTTGATTTTAATTGGTTTAAAATATCTTCAATATTTGATATCTGATCTCCCAAATCATTAAACTGAATAGGACTTACTGGATTGTTTTTTGTATTGAAATCATCTATAAAAACTTGAAATGGATTTTGTTCATCTTCTTCACCATATTCCCCATAAATATTATAAGCTAAACCAGAAATTAATTGAACTTCATCCACATCGCCAATCTCTAACAGTAAATTATATATACTTGAGAAGGAAAAGTCAAAATTAGTACTGTTAAAATCGTCAATGTATTTTAATATTGGCAAGTGATATGAAATTGACATTGGAAACTCAATAGTATTTCCATCTGTAAAATCTGGGTTTAAAATCAAATTAAACCCTTCTACTTCTCCGATACTAAAAGCTAGGCGTGTTTTACTTACTATCGTAATTGTATAATATGCTTCTTCATTATGAATACTACTATCTACATGAAAGTTTTTGAAATATAGTTTGGAAAACACCGAATTTAAGCCATCTTCAACAAATCCTAAATTTGCTGGTAAATTATCAACGGATAGTAGTACTGATAATGGTGGTAAATATCTTGGCATAATACTTAGAACTTATTATTTGTTGATTGACTAATTTTTATTTCTCCATTTTCAAATATTTGAAAGGTATCTGTATGATTTATTTTGTACTTTCCTTTGGAGCTAAAATGATTTTCATCTTCATCCATACTATATTGGCTACTTTCAATATTTTGATAATTATGATTACCATACCCCTCAAAAATGTGAATTTTGTCATTATGTATATAGAAGAAACGATAACTCACATTAGTAGGATTACTTGAAATTGAATATACGTTTGCAATATTTGCTACCTGAGTCTTACTATCATATAGAAGTAAAATCCCATTGACATCACAATTATTAAATAGAGATGTAAAAGTGAATTTTTCGGAAAGATCACAATTGGATTCGTTATCTAAATTGGAAAGATAGTACACCTCATAGTTTGCGATATTAGGCAGTCTAAAATTAAACTTTGGGTTGGCGAATGGATCTTTTAAGTTTGTATTAATGGAATGTAAACCATTACTCCATTCATTTATTCCTTGGAGTTGTATTTTTTTATATTCCTTAATTGGAGGTAAAAAACAGGTATTATTGGTTGGTTTATTTATATCAAAATAGTAATTCCAAATATTAAGAAAAGTGCTAGAAAAATTTGTTTTATTTTTACTTTTCGAAAGTATTATTTCAAAATCTTCGTTTGGAAATTGATGTTCTATCAATTGTTTGGCTCCAAAAGGATATTTTTCTATTATTGGTTTTGTAATTTTTAAAATACTATCCCTATAATTTAAAAATAACCTCTTTTGTTTTTTTTTGTTTTCTGAAATTTCATTTTGATCTTCATAAGTTAATTCTTCATCACTCCTTTTTTTGTAATCAATATTATATACGTTAATATCTCCATTATCACCTATCTCAATTCTATGTATCAGGTCAATTTGATTATTAATTTTATCCTCATCATAATCGTCCACATCGCTATAGGCTTCGTAAATGTGAATAGTATTATTTTTTGAGAAATAGAAAAGTCGAAAAGAAGTACCTTCATCTTCAGATTGAATATAAAATGGGTTTAATACTATTGCATCTTGGGTTCTTCTTTTATAAAGTATTAAAAATCCTTTTTCCTTGCAGTTCTCAAAATCATAACAACATTCATTCATTAATAAATTCTTCAACTCGTGCCCACATTCTCCATAGTCATTCTCTTTAATCTTCAAATAAGCCTCATAGGGTCCGATGTTTTCAAGTCTATAAGTAAAGCTAATTAGACTGTTAGATTGAAATAAATCATGTATTTCGGAGAAATCTTCATTGTTCAGCTTTAGATATTTCACATTACCAAATATTATATCTCTAGATGGCTCAACATCAGGATGAATAGCCTCTAAGCCTGAATAATACTTAATAACTTCATAAAATTTTTCTTGGTGATTTTTACTTACATCATCATTTTCATTCGTGATGAATGAAAATTCATTTTTTGGAAAGGAATAATTAATCAAGACATCAGGGCCTAGAGGTAATTTTTTATCTATTTCATAATTAATTTTAACAATGCTATCAGCATTCTTTTTGCTCTTAGCCAACCCTGATTTTTTTTCTTTACCTTTCTCTACACTATTTACCTTCTCTTTTGTATTTGTCCTATCACTATTAGGAACTGAATAACCTTCGCTAATTGACTCCCTCCTATTCCCAAAACAACAGAATAAAAATATAGAACACATCATTATTACAAACTTTTTCATAGTGCTTTATTTCCATCTTTTAAAACTACCTTACCAGAATGCAAATGTGTATTGTGTAAGCTTCCTCCATTGGTAGCCGTAGTCAAACCAGTTGAGTAATGGCTACCTGTTCCTCTCAGAATCTTTGTACATCCGAATTTAGACATACCATCAACGAATATTTGATCCCGTGCTAATGCCTGAGCATTTGTTAATCCTGAAATACCATTTTGATACTTTGTATCTATAGCGTTCCCATTATTATGTTCTACACTAGGAAATGATGTTCCATCTTCAAAACAACTTCCAGTTGATTTAATTATAAAGTCAATTGTTGTCGCTGCATCGGTATAAGCTCCAACTTCAACCAACGCACCAATAAAAACTGCAACAACCTCTGGCTTACAATAAAACCTTCTTGTTCCCACATATTCAAACTCAATGCTTAAAGTTGCAAAATTGATAGCAGTAAGATTGGCTAAAAACCCTCTTTTATCAAGCTTCTTATACTTGATTTTGTATAAAGATTGACCGTATTTTAATCCCTCGGTTATAACATCTCCATTAGGATATATATAGGAAGTTTTGGCATTTACATCATCACTATTATAAGGAGTATAATCTATTGTACTTGTATGACCGGCAGGAACTGAACTCACAGATTGTCCTATTCCCATTTTGTTAATTAAAAGGAGGTGCAGATTAGTTACTTCATGTATGTTATTATTGCTATCATGATATAAATAATAAGCATTTTGGATATCGTGAATTAGAGCAAAATCAATATTATCATTAATTTTAATTACTCCATCATGATAAATATGAAACTCTACTCTATTGGTTTGATTCTGTCCGTTTTGCCCAGTCGTCAATGGAATATTAGTTGAAAATGCTCTTGAACTAAAAAACTGATTATCCCTACTATAAAGAGTGATAGTAGCTCCATTGTGTTGAGGTGTTACGATAATACGCTCACCATTCGAATTTAATCCTTGAAGCTGTAATTCATATTCAAAATGTTTTATGCTATTATTGGTCACAGGGCTATTAGGCTTTGGAACCAAATGAATAAACCTGTGATGTGATAAGTCAATTTGGGAATTTGATTTAATGGACCTTAACTCTGCTAAGGTAAGTCCCAAAAGCATTGCATTTTCTTTGTAATTCCTTTTTATGCCTTTCTTTTCACTTTTGTAAAAGTTAATTCCCGGAATCCTTACCGTTCCATCTGTGGTGGTATATTCTCTACATATTATTTCAGTTCTCTTATACAGTTCTGAATCACAATATTCATTAAAAAAACTACAAGAATCAAAATCGAATTTTTGAGAGTATGTATTTAAATACTCCTTTTCAGAAACTTCTTCGCTGTTTTCATATTCAATTACTCCATAAAACAGAATACGTTCATTATCCCAATATGCACCATTAGTCATATTTAATTGGAAATTCCCTGTACCATCCGTATTATTTGGTTCTCGAACATATATAGGATTAGCACTTTCTACAAATCTCTTGTTATTAATAGTAGTACCTATATTAGGAATATCCACTGAACAAAATGCAGAATCATAATAATGTTCATTGATTAGTACAGGACTAACTGATGTCGAATTATAACATCCTCGAAAATAATATAACTTAACATAGTTGCTAATATAATTACGGGATGTTCCAGATTGCGTATTTGGAAAGAACAATCTAAACTCATTTGTCCAGTCCGTGTGATCGGGGTTATTTCCATTATCAACCAAACTTAACGTTTTAATATATTTAGATTTAATTGAATTATTATCTGATAATGATTTTTTTAAGTTGGTTTTGGTATATATTATTGGTTTTAGATTATCATCAATTCTTAAATTTACTCTTAAGTTATTCGTCGTACCACTAGTGTGGGTACTTTCCAAAATAAGTATTGGCCAATTACTTGTGTGATAGATTTCCGTCGTAAACGATGTGTCACGCCTGATTTTAATATTGTTAACATCAGTAAGCGAAACCTTATAATTTTGATAAAAATTATACGAATACCCTTTTTCACTTCTTATATCTAAATAAACCATATTTTTAGTATAGAACTTAGAAATTAACTTAGTATAAATAAATCTAGAACTCGTTGGTGTAGTATTTGTCTTTCGAGTATTATTAGAGGCGGTTGGGTCATAATAGCTTACTTTCTCTTTATAATGCATTCCAAAAAATGCCGCAGGATCTATAAAATTTAAAATTTCTTCTCTTTTTATTCTTTGTGTATATCCCGTTAACCCAGTTACATCAATTTCATAACCACCCGACCTAACATATTCTAAAGTAGCTTTAAAACGATTATTCCTTAAAACAATCTCAAATCCAATTTTATGATCTTTGGTAAACATACCAAACCATTCTCCCTCTTTTACCAAAATAGGATTTACACTTGCAATGTCATAATCAAAAATTCTTTCAATGTCTTCTGATAAAGGAGTAGTATCGCTATTATCCATATATCCTATTGTTCCACAGTCAGGCTCTGTAGGTGGATCAAGCCAAATTCTTGCTATCAACTCATTATTTGTGTGATCTTGAGTTATTATACAAGAATCTAGCCCTATTAATGAGCTTTTCAGAATCCCGCGATATATATAATATTTAACATCTACTGTGACTTTCAAAGAAGAATTGGGCTTTATAATAACATTAACCAATGAATCATCAACTGAAGACTGTTGGACTACCATCATTCCTTTTTCACAGGCAAAAGCTTTAGCCTCGGTAGTTAATTGGAACTTTGAAGTAACACTATATTTATTTGTTAAATCATTATTTATAGGACCAAAAGTGTCTTCTATATTCTGTTTTTCAGGTAACTGTGCTGGATCAATAAAAAAATACATGTGCCTAAAATAAACGTATTAATAATGTTAAGCTTGAAAGATTTGTTACGAGGTAAAAAATTGTATATACCTGCAAAGGTATCGCATCTACTACAGCTATAGCAGATGCATTTTCCTTTACATAAAATTGATTGTTTACCCTAAAACTAAGCTCATCTCCTGGTACCGGTCCAAAAGCTTGTTCTTGAGTTTGAGGAACAGAAAGCGCCTCTAGATCTGTAAAAAAGAAAAAATCAGACATAAAAAGTTTTATTGTTTTGATTTAAAAAAACTTCATAACCTTTTGGTTTGTTAGGCATAAAGCAAACTATTATTTTGAAAACGTATTGATTATTATCCTACTCACACATTATGCTTTTAACAATTTCGTAATACACTAAAAATCATTTATATCTAATTTATTTTAGTATAAAACATATTATTAGATTATTTTGTTTGGTAGTATATTTTCTACTCTATTTCAATTGAATTTTATAATCCTTTTATAACTATAAAAACAAAGTTCTGTAAAAAACCATTTGCCCCTACTACCCGATTTGGGTAGTAGGGGCAAATTAATTGGGGACTGCTTATAAACCCTATATCTATTGTTCTCCCTTTATTGTTAATTATATTATAGACAACCACCTATAGGATTTTGTCATATCCTATAAAAAAGGTATCTCTTAGGGGTGCTATTTTTGTTCGGACAGGTATTTTAAGGTGGTTTACTCTTAGCAATTATGTTAGAAAAATGAAGAAACAATTTTGCAATAAAGAACCTAAGCTAAGAAGGCTATCTAAAAACCCATTCCCTTTTTTAAATACAAATTATTGTTTTTCAGTATTTTAATTTAAATTTATTTTAGTTTAACATCTTAATCAAAAAAATACCTGATCTAAATAGGACATCTATAAATTGTTAGCATATAACACAATAGATGGTTTGAACCTTATTGGGAAAGAAAAATTTAACATAGGGTATTGTAGACTTTTTTTAATATAAAAAAGATAGTTTAACCTAGGAATCAATACCAAAAGTTGTGTTTATGCAAATATTTAAAGGGACCTGAAAGGAAGGGATTCTACTTTTAAAATAATTTTCCTATTATACTTATAAAGTACATGCATGATTAAAAAAATCATGGCCTTTAATCTGTATAGCCCGTAAAAACATAAAAATGATTCTTAGAGTTTAAAAAGATTCCCATAAATACAAAAAAGCATTTCTATATACAACATTACCTATACAAACACACTATATTTTATTGCTACCCCCACACATTTATTAATATATTTTTAAACCTAAGTTTGCCCTACCTTTCCTTTCAAAACAAGCTTCAAAACTTTTTTTCAACCTCTAGACATCTTCAAATTACTTCTGTATACTTTTTGTAGTGGTACATCACAAAGGGTTTACAATAGCTTTAAATTATTTTTGAAATAAAATAATCTTCCAAAAAAATCATGAATTCTTTAAAAACTTGCCACTATAATTTAACCTTAATACAAACACACCTATAAATTTAAAACTCTAATTACTAATGAAAAAATTAATTTCCTTACTAGCAGTCATGGCTTTGCTATTGCTACCACAATGGTCATGTACTACAAAAAAGAAAGACCCTTTACATCGTCCTATTGCACATTTTAAAGAAAAAAAAGAAAGAGAAGATCATAACCCTGATAAATATGCTATATGGACACCTGAACAAGCAGCACACCATCAAAAAATCCTTAAAAAACTTACTGCAACATCCAAATCTTTTGCTAAAAATAAAAGTGGTTCTACTGTAACTTATGCAAATGGCAGCTTACAAGGGAAATGGACTGTAAGAGGGCCTAAAAATATGCCAGGTGCGTTTAAGTTTGCAGAAATATTAGACGGTACCGATATTGTTTATGCAGTAACGCATAACCACTATGCATCAGAATATAACTCAAAATCTTATATTTATAAAGGAACTGTTTACAATCCCAAGAAAGGAAAAGGAGGTGATGATTTTGAATTGCTTACAGCTAATTGGCCAAACCGGTATCAAAACCTGTTTGCTTTTAAAATAAAAGAAAATACCAGATTGGTAGCTCATATTGAAAATGGACCTTTATACTATTCTGATGATGAAGGAAACTCTTGGAAAACCTCAAAAGGCCTTCCTGCTTCAAATACAAGTTCTGCGATTAACAGACAGGATAATCATACCATTTATGTAACCAATAACAGATCTGTATATGTTTCTAACGATTTTGGGGTTAGTTTTTCTTTGATCCAAAATTTCAGCGATTCTAAAAAGTCTTTTTTATATACACCTCGATATAAAAATCAACCAAATGCTGATCGGGTATACCTAGCTAGAGCTGGTTCTTTCTATACGCTAAATAGTAGTAAAACAGAATTTATTAAAAATGGCACGTATTCGTCTAGTAATCAAAATAATGATTTTTTTAGTATAGGAGGGGATTCTAGAAAACTTTATATTAACGAAGGGGATAAACGAAGATTTTGGGTATCCTCTGATGGAGGAAAAAAATGGGTTGAAAAATTCCCGAAAGCAAATAATTATGACATCATAATAGAAATGAGTGCCGGTATGTTTTTCGCTACGAATCCAGAAAATGAAAATATTGTAATTGGAGGATATATGTGTCCGGTAGTATCAACCAATGGGCTTGAGTCCACATTATCAAATATTACCGGCTGGGGAAATTATCAAAATGGGGTTAATCTATCTGCTCAGGATTATTATAATCGCATCCGATTTAATTATCATCCTGATTTTCAATCATCATATTTCTTCTACAATAGTAGTGGTGATCTTTTTTCTCTTCGTTGTTCTGATGGAGGAATCTTTATTTCCTATAAAGATTGGATTGATTACCCTTCTTCTGGTACACCTTTCAATAATTCTGGATACGCCAATGCTCATTTTATTAATATTACTACTCTAAACACCCCTACTTCTTTAATTTATAGGGAGAGTTTATTTACTGGTGCTAAAGATCCTAATCATATTCATTTTGGAACGCAAGACCAAGGAAGCCAAAGTATTATTCCTAAAACAACAACAGAAAAATCACTCGATTTTTATCAAAACATAGGAGGGGATGGACCCTCTATAGACAGTTATGATGGTAACAATGTATGGAAATGGCAGCGTGAAGGGAATAAAGTATGGGCTCCCGTAAAAGCATATACAGATGATGGAAAATTTCTATCTATAGGACAGATAAATGGAAAAATCAACCCTAACCATAACTTTATATTTAAAGGAAGTGCAACCAATATTGGTTGGGTTCAAACTTATATAGATCAGAACCAGCCAGGGCAAAGAATGTGGATGCTAGCAAAACAATTGAATAGAGCAACCTTAAATGGGGACAAATTAGTAGGCCATACAGTGACCAAAGGCACTAATCAAGTAGCAGCTCTTGCCCAAAGCAATAAAAATCCAGAAGAACTCTTTATGCTTCAGGATGGAAACGTTTATATTTCGAAAAATAGAGGGGACACTTTTGGTGCTGCAATTGCAACTCCTTTTAAAAAAACCACAGAAAGTTATGACCGTGCAGATATCGGAAGTGGAGTTGTCATTCCAAACAAAAATAACTGGATATTGTTTTGCGGTCCAAGTACAAATAATGTAGGGGCAATATTATCCAAAAATGGTGGAGATACTTGGGAGGATGTTACAGGGGATTTTCCTTATGGAGAAGATGCTCAAACTGGTGGTATGGTGGTTACCCCAGATGGAAAATATGTTTTTGCTGGCACAGATATAGGCCCTTATGTATTTGTTGTCGAACAAGAAAAATGGTATTCTATTGCCGAAGGTATCGGTTTTTTTAATGCTATGGATGTAGACTATATAGCTTCTACCAATACTATCCGTTTTGGTTCTTGGGGATCTGGAGTAATAGATTTTGAAATTAAAGAACTTACAAACCCACAAACAGCATACAAAGAACATTCAATCCCAGGAATTATACAAGTAGAAGATTATGATAATGGAGGACAAAATGTTGCCTACAATGATACCGATACCTCTAATAATGGTAACCAGGGAAGGCTTAATGAAGGGGTAGATGTCGAAAATACAACCGATATCGGAAAGGGGTATAACATAGGGTATATCAATGATGGGGAATGGCTTGAGTATACTGTATCGAATATAGAAAAAGGTAATTATGATATTACATTTAGAGTGGCCAGCCCTGTTAATACCCCTAAATCTATAGATGTCAAACTTGGGTTATCTAACCTTGGTACGCTTACAGTCCCAAATACAGGTGGCTACCAATCATGGAAAGATGTAACAATCAAAAACGTAAACATTACTGATCCTAACGATAACCAAGTCCTGCGGCTTAACCTTAATGGAGGGGCTTTTAATCTTAATTGGGTACAGTTCAAAAAAAACACAGCTTACAAAGAGCATTCGATTCCTGGCATTGTACAAGTAGAAGATTATAATAATGGAGGACAAGGTATTGCTTATAATGATACCGATACTTCTAATAATGGTAACCAGGGAAGGCTTAATGAAGGAGTAGATATCGAAAACACAACCGACGAAGGAAAAGGAACAAATGTAGGATGGATAAATGATGGGGAATGGCTTACATATACCATTGCTAATATAGAGGCTGGTAATTATGATATTACATTTAGAGTGGCCAGCCCTGCTAATACCCCCAAATCTATAGATGTCAAACTTGGGTTATCTAACCTTGGTACGCTTACAGTCCCAAATACAGGTGGCTACCAATCATGGAAGGATGTAACAATCAAAAACGTAAATATTACTGATCCTAACGATAATCAAGTCTTGCGGCTTAACCTTAATGGAGGGGCTTTTAATCTTAATTGGGTAAAATTTGAAAAAGCAACTATAAAGGACTCTAATAGATTAAATATAGCACAACCTTTGTCTAATTTGAAACTCTATCCAAACCCGGCAAATGACAGGTTGGCAATTCTGTACAAAATCAACCAAGATTCAAGTATAACTGTAAAAGTGATAAATGCTATTGGAAAAACCATAGGAAACCCTATACATATTGGCTATAACAATTTTGGTGATTTACAATTAGATATTAGTCATTTACCAGAGGGGACATATTTCCTTAAAGTTACTGAAAAGAAATCTTCTATTGTTAAAAAATTTATAGTTGTAAGGTAAAAGCAAAATAATCATTTAGTTTTTATGAAACCATTTAAAGGGTTGTAAGTGTTTTGAACACACATAAAAAAACATTTAAGCAACCCTTTTTTTGGATTAATACCAATAATAGACGAATAACTTGATATTAGAAAATATCCAATCCCATAGGGCTTTAATAAAAAAAGCGATTATAAATTAAACCAATTTAAATTTACAAATATGAAAACCAATTTTATTGCTAAGGCAGTTTTAGTAATGACAGCAGCCTTACTTTTTCAATCCTGTGAAAAGGATGACAGCTTAGAATCTGTTGTCCTTCAAACCTCATTAGATTCAGGCGATATCAAAAAATATAGCCCTAACTATTCTTTATCTAATTGGATGGGGGCTATTAACGATAATGTAAGTCTTTCTGCATTAAGTATTCCCGGAACACATGATTCTGGAGCAAGGTTTGATTCCTCTTTTCTTTCTGACACGGCAAAGAGCCAAGATTTAACTATTGGGGAGCAACTAAATAACGGCACTCGTTTTTTGGACATTAGGTGTAGGCATATTGATAATAGTTTTACCATACATCATGGAGCTGTGTACCAAAAACTTAACTTTAATGATGTGTTAAGCTATTGTTATGATTTTTTAAATAGAAACCCTACTGAAACTATTATCATGTTAATAAAAGAAGAACATGACCCTAGTAACAATAACCGTTCATTTGAAGCTACTTTAGATACTTATATTAATCAGAATACCAGTAAATGGTACTTGAAGGAGCATATTCCCACATTAAATAACGCAAGAGGGAAAATTGTATTGCTAAGAAGATTTCATTCAAATAATCAAAAAGGTATAAATGCTACCAACTGGAAAGATAATACCACTTTTACTATAAACAATGGCAAAGCTATTCTAGAAATACAAGATAAATACAAAGTATCAAACAACCATGATAAATGGAATGATATAATAAGCTTATTATCTACTGCCAAAAACGGAGACAGTAGAGCGATGTACATTAATTTTACTAGCGGATACCAAACAAACTGGCTTGGTATTCCTAGAATTTCCAAGGTATCTAACAATATCAACCCAAAAATAACCAGTTATTTTACCAATAATACTGCTGGTCGCTATGGTGCAATCTTAATGGATTTTGCAACAGCTAATAGAAATAAGTTAATTATTGCTACTAATTTTTAGCCCTATTGTTTTACATTATAGAGATAAAATTATACGAAATGTGAATAACAAAACAAGGCTGTCTTTTCAGGCAGCCTTGCTTTTTATACCATTTCATATATGATAGTACTGTAATAATTTGTATTTTGTAATATGCCAAAAAAAAATACAGATCACCATTAAAGAAAGATAGAAAAACCTTGCTATTACCCGCCCGCGGAGCAGGTGAGGTCGGGCGCGCCACGCGCCTGTCTCTCCCATGCCCGCGGGCTGGTTATTTATACCCGCGCCCAGACTAACTATGCCCGCGCCCGGGTGACCACCCTACGCGCCTTGGGTTTCTGCCCCCGCGCCCGACCAAAAGTACTCCGCGCCCGAGGAAACTATGCTAGCGCCCAAGGTAAAACACCCCGCGCCCGTAAATTTTGTGGCAGGGAACAGGTTTTTAACAAGAAGGAATAGACTTTGAACACTTCAGCACACCAATCCCTGAAGGGTTAGGCTCTCGAAGCCTTTAAAAAAACTGCCCAGAACTAACCCAGCAGAACAAATGTGGCAATGGTTTAAAAGTAATACCAGTTCTGATTTAAAAATACTCAAATAAAATACAGGTATTTTTTGTTTAGGCAAAAAAGAAAATGCAAGCATAGTCAAGGCTATGATTAAATTTTATTTTGAAGCATAAACTAAAAAGAGCAAATTTTAGGGGGTAATTTTAAATCAGAAATGGTATAAAATAGCAATGAAAATTTATAAATCATTAGATCAACTAGAACAAAAGGTCATTAAGCTAATTGAGAAAAAGCCAAAAGTATAACTTCTCACCAATACTTAATAACCGCATATACCAGTACTTTTAATTAAGAAATGGTATTATTTAAATTATATAGCTAAATCAACATAAAATAACAGTAATCTTTCTAGTAAAAAATCGAATTTCTACGTTAAAAATACTCGTCATAGCTCTGCTATGACTGCGTTTTTTGCCTTGAACTTCGATTTTTTCCTTTATAAATCTTTTATGCCATTTCATATTAATTTAGCTATAGTATTTAATATAAAATCAAATTAGTTTTTGATAAGCCTTTCGGTAACTACACTTCCTTCAATATTTACTTTAACAAGATATATACCTTTATTAAGATTGGATAAGTCGATGGGTTGGTTTGGTTTAGTAGTAGAATATAATACTTTGCGCCCTAACCCATCAAAAATAGTGATTTTAGCATACTTGCCATCAAAGCTTAACTTTATTTGATCCATAAATGGATTAGGAGAAATCTTTAATTGCTGTTTATTTTCTTTGATGATACTTGATGTGGCTATTTCCAATGTTTTTTTATCACTAATGATTTTCAACCAATTAATATTATATCCTGCTTTAAGGACGTTAATAGCTATCTGCTGTTGCCCTTTTATTAGATCAACATTATGAGATATGGTTTCCCAATTTTGCCACCCTCTGGTATTTGGAACTCTCATTGTACCATAAATATGTTGTCCTCCTGCCTTTTCTAGCTGAATAACCCCACCTTCATTAGGACTGGCTACTCTATATTCTACTTTATAAGATCCGTTTGCAGGAATATCAATGTTCCAGATCATCCAAGATCCGTTAGTAAGATACCCTACATTTTGTCCTCCTTCAGAACAAGTTTCTTTTTTTACATTATAAGAATTCACATAATCCTCAGCTTCAATTAGCTCACTAAATCCTTCATGGCCATCAACCCCCCCAATTGTAATTTTTATATTTCTAGGTTTTGGGGTATGGATAGTTGCAGACTGGTTATAAACATCATCATAAGCAAAAGTATACGTTTGGCTCTCAAAGCTAATATCTGTTTCGTGAAAAAATTTAGAATACCAGTTATAAGGCCATGTTTTGTAGTATTTGGATGTATCTCCAAAATTTTGTAGTACACCAGAAGGCACATTTAAATCAACTGCATGCCGTGTAATTGCAGCAACCATTTGAGCTTGCACTACCAAATCCCATCGCGTTCCTGATGCCATAACACCACTACCTTCCATAGCGGCCAAAGTTGTTGGTTTTCCAGAAATGGTCGCAACCTGTCCATCGCTATCTCGGCGAAATACAAATCGGTTTCCTCCTTGTACTCTTCCTCTCCAAATGCCCGCATCTGATGTAAAGGCTAGTTCCTGACTAGAATATTTGGACCATATATCATTAATATATCCATCCATAAAGTTTTTGGGAAATGATGCTACTTTGGTTGGAAAATGAATAGCTCCCTCTGATGTGTTTAACAAACTTTTAAATTCATTAGGAGCTGTTGCTTGCCATTGTGCCATAATGTCGCTGTGTTTTTTTAATTCTCCTACTTTTTTATAAAAATTATCTCCCCAAACTTCAAGCCCCATAGGATATTGGTAGGAATCAACTCTTGAGGTATTACACCACAGCCCACCATCATTGAAGGTTAATTCTATCAGTTCAAATTTAATTCCTTGATTAGGATCTGTTGGATTAGCCAGGTTTGGAGCAGAATATCCTTTAGGGCTTCCTGAATGACCAAAAAAGTAAAGATATAACTGACTTTTAAAAGAAATCATGATCCGACATCCTGCTATTTTAGGAATCTGGATCGTTTGATTGGGAATATCACTTAACCGACGGAAGCAATTAGCATACTTGCCATCCAGACCTGGTCCCTGATTACCATTAATCACAGGTCCTTGAACCGTGTTATTAGAGCGACCCATACGATGAACCTTGCTTGTTACAGGATCTACCCATACATGTCCATCTGTAATACCTACTATTGCTATAAATACCTCGTTGTCGGGATATTCAGAATTGTTAGTAATTTCATAGGGCAATGTTTGTGCTTGGGCTATAGAACCCAAAAATACCAGTAAACCAATAAAAAAGCCGTAGGTAATTTTGTTTTTAAATTTTGTTTTCATTTGTGTTACGTTTAGAGTTTTAATTATTAAAAAAAGGTTTTGATCTCAGTATAATAGTCTCTATAATTTCTATTATACTGAGATAGGGTAAATTATTCTTTAAACAAACGTTTTGTTTTTTTAATTCCATCTTTTTCTATGGTTACTAAGTATAATCCTGTGCTAAGATTAGAAAGATCCACAGGAATAGTTGCATCAATTATTTTTGAGCTACTTATTTCATATCCTAAAGCATTAAAAATGGTAATCTTTGCATTTTTTAAATTTGCACTGAATTGAATTGTGTTCGTAAAGGGGTTTGGATAGACAGAAAGTTCTTCTAGAAAAGTACCTGTGTTTGTCGATACGTTTTTAGTAGTGTTTATTTTGGAAGATTGCCCTTTTATTGAAATCCAATTCAAATTCCATCCACCCTTAGTAGCAAATATTCCAAAGTTATGAGTTCCAGCATTAATGTATACCGAATGAGAAATTGTTTTCCAATTTTGCCACCCTCCTGTTGGAGGAATAGTTATTTCGCCAAGTTTTGAAGCCCCGGCATTGATGTCAAGAGACAGATTGCCTCCATTAATACTAGCAACACGATATTGAACAGTATAATTTCCTGAAACGGGAATATTAATATTATTGTAAGCCATCCAATCTCCAGTATCAATCCATCCTACATTTTGTCCTTCTCCAGAATCAGAAGTATCTTCTATTTGAACACCTTTCATAGCAGTATAGTTTTCTGCTTCTATAAAATGAGGAAAATTGTTTTCATTCTTTTGATATACACGCACATAATCTACATACATACTTGCAGGTATTTTGCTATTATCAATCGAAAACCCCGGCCATTTACCTCCTACGGCTAAATTAAACAGTAAAAAAAATTCATTATGAAATTCACTTGTTCCATTAATGCCATTACTGGTATTGACTTCATGATACTGGTTTCCATCAACAAACCATTTAATGCTCTTCTCGTTCCATTCAACAGAGTATACATGATAATTATTTATATTAACATCGGTATGCCCGCCATATAATGCATAATTTCCTTTGTCATCCTGCCAATGTATGGTTCCATGAACCTCAGATTCACTGTTAACGTGTTCCATAATATCTATTTCCCCACAGGCTGGCCATCCTACAGAAGTAATATTACTGCCTAACATCCAGAAAGCCGGCCATAATCCTTGGCCAGAAGGCATCGCGATACTTGCTTCTACTTTCCCATACTTAAATTTTCTTCTGCCCTGAGTTTTCATTCTTGCAGAAGTATACTGCTGTCCACCAAAATTTTCTCTCTTTGCAGTAATAACTAATTTACCATTTTCTACTACAGCATTTTCACGCCGATAATATTGTAATTCTTCGTTTCCCCATCCCGAGTTATTTCCTGTTTCGAAAACCCAATCAGAACTGATACCGTTATTAAATTCATCTTGCCACACTAAATTCCAATTTTGGGAAGTAGCAACAGGATTTATTGCTATCAAAAAAGTTAAAAAAAATATTGTTTTAATTGTTTTCATATTATTTGTGTTGTTAAGTTATTTTATGAAGATGATTCCTTTTTATCTACATATACACATAGGTATCTATTGATTAACTTTAGATGGAGTAAAAAGGCTATGGGTATCTGTAAATTAGAGAAGAATATGAGGTGTCAAGATTGTTTTTTTATAAAAATCTCAGAGATTCTATATCATAAACATTATTTTTTAGGATTAAACAGTTATTGTTTTTATTCACTAATATTCCTCTTTCTGACTATAGCAAATTTAGAAAAGCATTGTGTAGATGTAGTACAATATATTACAACAAAAAGTATACAACAATGAATATGGTTATTAATCATACCTCATAATTCGCCTTCCTTTTTTAAACATGCTCTTTCAGGAGCTTTTGAGAAATTCCTTAAATAATTAATAAAATAGATCTATTGTGTTTTTGTAAAGGTAATGTTGTGGTATTTTTTGTTCCCGATAGCTTTTACTTCTTAAAAAAAGGGACATACAATTTCTTTATAATATAAATTCGATTAATATTTGATCGTATTTAAGCAGCAAAGAAAATATGTTCTTTAAATTAGCAGGTTGGAGCTTTGTAACCTACAAAAATGTACTCTAATCAAGAAAAAATTGGGCTATCAAAATACCTGAAAGCAAGAGTATGTTAAAAGTAAATATTCATTGATATTCTTGTTCAGAAAAATTAACTAAAGTAGATCCTGAAATCTTAATGAACATTACAATATTATCAAAACCTATAAGTTATACAGGATAACTTTATAAATCGAAGAAAATTTATTATGCTTCATCATATAATGATTATTTTTATTTTGATATAATTCTACTAATTATATCCTCAAAAAACTATATAACAACAGGGTACTAAGAGAAGATATTACTTCTTAGAATGATATTATTAATAGTAAGTTTTGTTTCATACATAATTATAATACCTACTTATGTTTATTTTAGGTTATTTAATCTCCAAGGAAAAAAATATCGTGCTCTTTTTATTTCTATTTTCGATATTAATATTTTCGCAAGAATTACCTCCAATAGAAAAATATCTTCCAGAAACTTATGGGGGAGAAACTCAAAATTGGTCTATTTCTCAGTCTAATAATAAATATATATATGTAGCGAACAATAAAGGTTTATTAGAATTTAATGGGGCGACATGGACATTATACCCAACACCAAATGAAACGGTAATAAGATCTGTAAATGTAGTTAATGACCGCATATATACAGGTTTCTATATGAATTTTGGGTATTGGAAAAAAAATGATTTCGGAAAACTAGAATACACCTCTTTAAGTGATACTATCAAAGAAGGTTTAATAGAGGATGAACAATTTTGGCATATTGTAAATCAAGAAAACCGAGTGTTGTTTCAATCATTGAACAGGATTTATATTTATAATATTGATACTAAAGAAATTAATATTATAGAATCCAAAATTGGCATACAAGGTATATTTAATGTCGATGGAATAATTTACTACCAAGATACAGCCCGAGGCATTTTAAAAATAAAGAATGGTGAGCCAGTACTAGTTACCGATTTTCCTGTAGCCAAAAATGATCAAGTAATTAATATTTCTCAAACTTCGGATGGGATTCTTTTACTTACAAAAAATAACGGTTTTTACAAATATTCTAATGATGATATCGTTCATAAATGGAATATCCCTGCGGATAAGGTATTAAAGACTTCTAAGATATATAGTAGCATACAGCTAAGAGATAAGAGTTTTGTTTTAGGGACTATATCCGAAGGAATCATTTATCTGTCTTCAAAAGGAGAGATAATTCATCAAATTAATCAAAAGGAAGGATTAAGCAATAATACAGTTTTATCCTTGTTTGAAGATGTCGATGACAATATTTGGTTGGGACTCGATAAAGGGATCAACTGTATAAACATAAAATCTCCTATTACTTTTTTTAATGATTATAAAGGAAATATAGGTACTGTATATGCTTCAATAGTTTTTGAAGATTTTCTTTATCTGGGGACCAATCAGGGGTTATTTTATAAAAAAACAAATACAGATGACCTATTCAGGCTTGTAGAAGGGACAGATGGTCAGGTTTGGAGTCTTTTTGTATATGATAATTCCCTTTTCTGCGGGCATGATTTAGGCACCTTTCTTATACAGAATAATACATCTAAGCAGATCTCTTCAATGAATGGTGGATGGAATTTTAAAACTATTCCAGAGCATCCGGATTGGTTATTACAAGGTACATATACAGGATTAAGTGTATTAGAAAAGAAAAATGATAAATGGAGTTTTAAACATAAGATAAAAGGTTTTGATTATTCGGCCAGATATATAGAAATACAGGGACTGGATTTATGGGTAAATCACGAATATAAAGGTTTGTTTAAAGTAAAAATAGATAAAGAATTCTCTAAAGTATTAGATTTCACCAAAGAATCTTCAATAAAAAAAGGGAAAAACTCAAATATAGTTAAGTACAAAGATTATATTATATACGCACATGAACAAGGTGTTTTTATATATAATAAACAAATAAAGAGCTTTGTGAAAGAAAATATAATAACTCAGGTTTCGGGCAGTGAAAATTATCATACAGGAAAACTTATAAAAGATAATACCGGGAAATTATGGTTTTTTTCTCAGGATAATATTGGTTATATCTCATCAAGTCAGTTTTCAGATGAACTAAAAATTACAGAGTTACCTATTTCAAGATCTTTAAGAAAAGAAATGTTTGGTTTTGAAAATATCACTCAAATCGAAGAAGGTATATATATATCTGGAACAACTAATGGGTATATGATTCTAGATTTATCTAAAATAAAATCTGAAGAGCATGCCGTAGTTTTAGACAGGGTATCTGTAAGGAGTAAAGATGCAGAATTTGTGGATGTATCTTTTTCAGAAACACAACCTGATTTTGATTTCAATTTAAGTACAATTTCTTTTTCCTATACAATTCCAGAATATAATAAGTACTTAATTTCTAATTTTCAATATAAACTAAGTGGTTTTCATGAAAATTGGAGTAGTTGGAAAACGAATTCTCAGGTTGTTTTTGAAAATTTACCACATGGTATATATACATTTATGGTTAGAGCTAAAGTAGGGAACAAACTGAGTGAAAATGTTACCAAATATAAATTTTCGATAAATAAACCTTGGTACTTGTCTATACGGGCAATGATAGTTTATTTTGTATGCTTATGTTTTATATCATTTTTAACACATATAATGTATAAACGCTACTTTACCAAACAGAAGCAAAAAATGATAGAAGAAAATAAAAAACAACTTGAGTTAAAACAGCTAGAAAATGAACGAGAAATCATGAGACTTACTAACGAAAAGTTAACCCAAGATATAGAAAATAAGAATCGTGAACTTGCTTCATCTACTATGGGTATCATCAAAAAAAATGAAATCTTAAACAAGATCAAAAAAGAACTTCTAAAATCTAAATCAGGAAAAGAAGGACTCATAAGTGCAGAAAAGATCATCAATAAAAATTTAAACGATAAAGATGACTGGAAACATTTTGAAGAAGCATTCAATAATACCGATAGAGATTTTTTGAATAAATTAAAAGCAAAACATGCTGATTTGACCCCTAATGATCTAAGGTTTTGTACCTATTTAAGGCTTAATTTATCGTCTAAAGAAATTGCCCCATTGCTTAATATTTCTGTAAGAAGTGTGGAGATTAAACGATATAGGCTTAGAAAAAAACTTTGTTTATCCAGAGAGCAAAGTTTAGTCAATTATATTCTTGAACTATAACGAAATTAATCTGAAAATATAGAGCAAAATATGATTTTTAAACAATTTGTATTAAGAAGTGTTAATAAAGTGAATGTGAAAATAGGCGGAATTTTGATGACACACAATCTTAATTAGATATCTAGGGGTATACAAACTCGATTGCTAAAACAGACAGATTTGGTTTGAGTTTGAAATTTGATTTATGATGTTTTAGGCAGAAAACTATATGCAATTAATTGTAATAGTTAAAATTTAATTTGACAATTTTAATAAATTAGTAATATTAAATTTAGTCAGATGAATCGAGAAGAAAAAATTATTAAGCCAAAAACAGGTTTGCATGCTGTGCTTCAGTATTTTTTCTAAGGTATTTTGAAGCATTCTCTGGAATTGATATTTTGCATTTTGCAAGTTCTGAAAAAAGAATATAGCATTGCAGTATTTTGAGCTGCTTTATGAGACCCGCATAAAAGGTGATTTTTTCTGGTTACAGCAAATCGTGTAGATGGCTCCGCCATCATTAGATAGCGGAGTGCACCTCACACAGCTCTACTGAGTTTATCGAAGTACCACCTGCCATACGGGTCTCGTAACAGGCGGTTCACCAAATCGAAGTTTGCTCCTTATTTAAGTAGTCTATCATAGGAACGTATCCTTTTCTTTTAAGTCTGGATATGGTAATGGTAGTACCTGGTACAGGACTTTGAGCTACTGCCCAACCTCCCATTCGGGTTCGACTCCAAGCATAGGCTTGTCCATGTTTAATCCCTAATCGGATCAGGTTCTTACGTTTTCTCTCTACCTTTTTCCAATCATGCCAAATACAATACCGTAACCGATTACGTAGCCACTCATCTAACTTTTTAAGTTTGGTGTAGCTATTGGTCAACCGATAATTGTTGACCCATCCTCTGCATACTTGGGTAATTCTGTCCAATCGTTCTATCAAGGACATCGGTTTGGTTTTCTTGGTCAAACCTTTAAGATTACGCTTAAATGTATTCCAACTACTTTTACTAACAACCAACTGGTACTGTCCTTTTATGCCTTTCTTGTAGATCGGCACAAATCCATGCCCTAGCAACTCAAAATTTACAGGTCTGCGTATACCGCTTTTTGCCTTGTTTATTGGTAATTTAAGTCTTTCTCTTAGAAAAACATAAACCCTGTTTCCAACCTCTTTAGCTTTGCTTTTGGATTTTGTATAGATACTAAAATCATCTGCATAGCGAACATAACGAAGGCCTTGTCTTTCCAGTTCCTTATCCAAAACATCTAACATAATATTAGATAATAATGGGCTTAGGGGGCTGCCTTGAGGGATGCCTCTTCGGCGTTTATAAAACCTACCATCTATAACAATGGGAGATCGTAGCCATTTACGAATCAATCGAAGGGTAATCGGACATGGTACCTTGTTGTAAATTAATTGTAGTAAAATACTGTGGTCTACCTTATCAAAAAATCCTTCTAAATCAATATCTACAATATCCTGAAATCCATCATTGATGTACCCCTGTGCTTGTAACACTGCTTTATGGATGTTCTTCTTTGGACGGAAACCATAACTAAACGATTCAAAATCATATTCGAACTTTGTCATTAGTTGTTGGCTTACCGCTTGTTGCAACCACCTGTCTACTACTGTTGGAATACCCAAAAGTCTGGTTTTACCTTGACCTTTGGGAATACGGACTCCTAAAATCCCATCGGGGGTATAGCTATTATCCAAAATAGAGGTTAGAAGCTTGGTTCGGTGTTTCCGTATAAAATCGGGAAGATCCCAATACCTAACTCCATCTACTCCACTAGCACCCTTGTTACGCAAGACTTGACGTTCTGCTTTATAAAGGTTAGTAGCTTCTAATACCGATGCAATCATAGGTTTAAATAATTTGTTGTACTCCTGTCTGCCTAAGATTAGGCTAGCAATGCCTCCTAATCGAATTTAAACGTGATTTAATGTTCTGTCCTTCCTTACTTGTGAGACCTATGTGTTACTACTACACAACTCGTTTCCTATGCCTACTATGACTTCTGCTGACTTCTCCATACAGCCAACTCGTGGCTCTGGAGACCTCCCCAGGTAATGACATCTTCTTTCACTTAATCCCTGCCGCATCTACTATTTCGATACCTACTGAAAAAAAACAGCATTTTGGACTTTGTAGTGATGTGCCTACTTATCCGATCTAATAGCCTCAATATGCGGTTCGTGTACCTCAGTACCGAGCTTTGTAGTCTCGCTTCACCAGCCCTGAGCCTGTCGAAGGGTTCACTGCATACCTCACGGTAAACTAGCTTGCGACTTACTAATGGTTCAATAAGCCTGTCCTGAGCAAGGTCGAAGGATAACCCCTGCCCATAAGGGACTTGCACCCTCTAGATTAATTATTTATCTTCGATAAATAAAAGACGCCCATGCTGGGCACACACAATGTATAACCGCAATTACGGCGGATTCGACCAAGTCCGAATCCACTCGGAATTGTTAAGGCCTGTGCCAAACCGAAAATAAACGCTAACTTAACCCGTAACTGACGGTTATACGAGACCGTTAGGCACAATACCGAGAAAACTCGAACAATTATAAAAATGTATCTTTGTAAAAAGAAAATTAGGAATTAAAAAATAATGGCAGAATTTGAAAGATATTTAAAAGCAGACCTTGTAAAATTTTGTCAAGCCCTCGGAATAAACACTATGAAAAAAAACCAAAAAGGAATTAATTCAAGAAGCATATGAATTAGAGAAAAAAGAAATAACAGAAGCAATTGAAAAAGGGAAAGGTTATGATTTTTTAACCGCGAAAATGGAAGAGTTAGCAGAAAGATATTCTGATAGCTTGAGAATAAAAATTGACAGCCGAAAAGAGGAAATGCTAACTGACGACAATTCGCATTATTTAGTTTATCGAGTATTAGGCATTGCTACTGAAGAAGGTCGACTAATAGACGAATATCAAAATACAGGTCGATTTCTTTACAAATATGTTGGTTCATTCCTTGAAGAAGCTGCTTCTTTATGTTTGAAATTTAAAAATGTGGAAGGTGGGAAAATTTTAGTTGAAAATAATCAAGGACAAAGACCTAAAACTTTTGAAATAGATTTCCTAGATGGAAATAATGCGATTGAAATAAAATGGCGAGATGCGACAACTGATGGAGACCATATAACAAAAGAACACACTAGAGTAAAAGCTATTCAAAGTCACGGACATATACCAATAAGAGTTATGTTTTATTATCCACAAAGAACACAAGCTATTAGAATTCAAGAGACATTGAAAACTATTTACACAGGAGTTAAAGGAGAATATTATGGCGGAGAAGAAGCTTGGGAATACATAAAGAATTATAGCGGTTATGATTTAAAAGAAATCTTGACAAAAATAGCTAACAAAAGAACACCAGAAGATGGAAGTAAATAATATTTATCTAGGAAATTGTATCGATAGAATCAAAGAAATTGACTCAAAATCTGTTGATTTGATATATTTTGACCCACCATTTTACACTCAAAAAAAACATAGTTTAGTTACTCGTGATTCAAGTAAGAAATATGAATTTAGTGATAGTTGGGAATCATTAGATGATTATCTAAACTTAATTGAGTCTTGCTTAATTGAGTGCGAAAGAGTTCTAAAAGATAGTGGAAGTGTTTTTTTACATTGTGACAAAGTTGCTTCTCATTATATTCGAGTTACCCTCGATAAAGTTTTTGGAATGCAAAACTTTAGAAGCGAAATTATTTGGAGTTATAAAAGATGGTCAAATTCAAAAAAAGGTTTATTGAATTCACACCAAAACATTTATTTCTATTCAAAATCTGACGATTTTAAATTCAACCAATTTTATACTGATTACGCACCAACTACGAACATAGACCAAATATTACAAGACCGTGAAAAAACCACAAATGGTAAATCCATTTACAAAACGGATGAAAACGGAAATATAGTTTTAGGTAAAGAAAAAAAGGGCGTGCCATTATCGGACACTTGGGAAATCCCATATCTAAACCCAAAAGCAAAAGAAAGAGTTGGATATCCAACACAAAAACCCGTCTTACTGTTAAAAGAGATTATTAAAATAGTAACGGACGAAGGAGATTTAGTAGTCGACCCATTTTGTGGTAGCGGAACTACTTGTGTTGCTGCAAAATCTATGAACAGAAATTTTATCGGAATAGATGCCTCAAATGACGCAGTTGAACTAGCAAATAAAAGATTAGAAGAAATGATTATAACCGAATCCGCTCTTCTAAACAAAGGTTCGGAAAGTTACCTAGAAAAATCAGATTACGAGATAGCCCTGTTAAATAGCATAGACGCATTACCAGTACAAAGGAATTCAGGAATTGACGGTTTTTTAAAAAACCACTTTAATGAAAAGCCAGTTCCAATCAAAATTCAAGGTAAATACGAAACCTTAAATGATGCAATAGAAAAGCTTGAAAGGTCTTGTCAAGGAAAAGAATATCATTTAAAAATAGTAATCCAAACCAGAAATGAATCTAGAGGAAATAGACTATTTGAATTGGTTTCAAATGTTAGAATTATTAAGTCAGGAAAACTGAAAATTGAGCAATTGAAAGAAGAAAGTACTGTGCCTA
>NZ_CDSBKO010000051.1:0-44024 GCF_977115655.1 Aquimarina sp. | reverse complement strand
ATATATAGAAAATTATCAACCAAATATTTGTTTTTAAGCACAGTTCATCCCAGTGTAGACTGGGATCCATTTTGTGTATGTGTTGTTACTAATGAATTCCTGCTATAGTTTATCCTAAGCCGAATCGAAAGGTTGTAATAACAAGAAATAAATAAAATTGGATTCCGTTTTGATTTGGATCACACTTTGACTGACTCCCTTCCTTCTGGGAAGGGCTGGGGATGGGATATGCTGAGTTTCGATACAACTAGCAACACTATTATAAACTAGTAGAACCTTAATGCTTATAACAAACAGGCAGTATTTCGCCCGGGGCAAGACAGTATTTAGTAACTTCTTCTTTAGATAGGATAGAGGTGTAGTTTACTTCATCTACTTTAAAACCAATAGATCGCAGCTTTTCAAAATAATCCCTACCGTAAATTCGTACATGGTCGTATTGTCCAAATATACGAGCCCGCTCCTGTGGATCGGTTATGCTGTCATCTTCAAAGGTGGTTTCCCTGTTCAAATCCTGAGGTATTTGAAAAATAGCCATTCCGCCGGGTTTTAAAACCCGATATAGCTCCTGCATAGCTTTAGTATCGTTAGGGATGTGTTCTAAAACGTGATTGCAAAAAATAACATCATATTCATTATCTGTAAATGGCAGGTTACAAATATCTGCTTTTACATCTGCTAAGGGAGAGTTAAGGTCTGTAGTAGTGTATTCTATATGTTTTAGTTCCCTAAACCGTTTATAAAATGCTTGCTCTGGTGCAAAATGCAATACTTTTGCCGGTGCAGTAAAAAAATCAGTTTCATTAATAAGATATAACCAAAGCAGTCTATGTCGTTCTAAAGATAAGGTAGAAGGCGATAATACATTATCCCTTTGGTTTTCATATCCATAAGGTAAAAAACGCGAAAAACTTTTGCCATCAATAGGATCGGTATAGGTATTTCCTTTTAAAAATAGAGATATAACAGGTCTTGCCAAGTAACTCAACCGAATTAAAACGGGTCTGGGTATGGTATTTAATATAAGTTTGAAAAGCTTTTTCATAATAGAGGTACACTAAGGGCACAAAACAAGTTTCAACGTTTCATAAAGATTTACAGAATAAAAACGTTTCATTTTTAAGTAAACTTATATGAACATTAATAAGAAGATCAGGTTTTTATTTTTATAAAAAAGTTAAACAGTCAATAGCTCTTGTCTAAAAGCATCTTCCTCATCAGACTCTATACCCAAAGCTTTGTATATATATTTAAAAGTAGATAAGATTTCTGGTTTGCCATCTACGATTGCAACATCATGCTCAAAATGAGCACTAGGTTTACCATCATTAGTTAATATAGTCCACCCGTCCCGTAATTGTTTAATACGGTGTGTACCCATATTGGTCATTGGTTCTATAGCAACCACCATTCCTTCTATAAACTTTTTGCCTCTTCCACGACGTCCATAATTTGGCATTTCAGGATCTTCATGCATTTTTCTGCCAAGTCCGTGACCTACTAATTCTCTAACTACACCATAACCAGCTTCTTCTGTAAATTTTTGAATAGCATATCCAACATCTCCAACGCGGTTTCCTAATTTAAACTCTGCAATACCAATGTATAAAGATTCTTTGGTTACCTTAAGTAGTTGTTTTACGTCTTCAGAAACTTCTCCAACCGGAAAAGTATAGGCATGATCCCCGTAAAAATCATTTTTAATAGCACCACAATCAATAGATATAATATCTCCCTCTACTAATGGAGTATTATTAGGGATCCCATGAACTACTTGAGCATTGGGACTCATACACAGTGTATTTGGAAAATCATACAGGCCTAAAAAACCAGGGATTGCCCCATGATCTCTAATAAATTCTTCGGCAAGTTTATCCAGATGTAAAGTGGTTACACCAGGTT
This sequence comes from Aquimarina sp., assembly GCF_977115655.1. NCBI lineage: Bacteria > Pseudomonadati > Bacteroidota > Flavobacteriia > Flavobacteriales > Flavobacteriaceae > Aquimarina > Aquimarina sp. The sequence continues at coordinate 42,122 of NZ_CDSBKO010000051.1, read as the reverse complement.
TAACTTCGGCAGCTAACATCCCTAGTGTTTTAGAAACAACCAAAGCGCTTTCGCGCATTAATTCTATTTCTTCGCGTGTTTTGGTAATAATCATAATCGTAAAAACAATACTTTGATAAAAGAGGCAAATTTACAAAGAATAATGCTTGTTCTGCAGGTGCATATAATCTATTTTGATATTTCGCTTTTTGATGCAAATAAGCGAGGGGTATAACAAATTCTGTTTTTTTAGATATGGGCGTGACCACAAGGGTCGGGCTTTCTGTTTCAATTCCTCGCTCCTCCTTTGTCGGGCTGTGGGATTTACACTCCAATCCCTCACGCAAATTGTTGCATTTACAATAACACAAAAAGAAATGTATCGTATGTCTTAAGGAATAGCACTAATATGAGTTATAAGAATTAGATTTAAAAAAGCCGACAAATGGATTGATTTTTCATAGGATAACGAGGAAAAATTGTATCGATCTTATATCAAGTTCAGGGTACTACTGTTTTACAGTGTTTTTATAGTAAAAGAAGTGGTTAGACCAACGCTAAAATTTCTTGGGAGTTTATCCACTCCAAAAATAGCTCTGGAGTGTATGCCTTTTTCACCTAATATATCAAGAAATAAATCAGAAGCTCCATTTACTACAGTAGGAGAATCGTCCCAGCTAGTGCCAGATTGAAAGTATGCATCTATATGATTAAGCCCTATGATAGAGTCAAAACCAATTTTTTTATCTATTTGTGCAAGAACATTTATAGCGCATAATCGCATGGCTTCATAACCATCCTCTGTAGTAATAGAATCGCCTAGTCTGCCTTGATATAAATATTCACCATTTATTATAGGAAATTGAATCGCTATATATGCTATAGTGCCTCTAATATTTACAGAAGTATAAGATCCCCCTGGAGTAGAAACTTCAGGCAATTCAATATTGAGTTCTTTTAGTTTTTGATGTGGAGTCATTTATAATTTAATCTTCATAAGAGTGTTTATAAGGCGCACCCGATACGATTGCCAGAATATCTTTTTCCAGAGTTTCTCTTGCAAATTCTACATAACGACCTAATTCTTTTCCGTTTTTATAAAAAATAAAAGTAGGAACCCTGTCAATATTTAAGTCTTTTTCAAACCCCTCTGGAGTATCTTTTTCGCGAGTTACCGTTATTAGTTCTAGGTTGTTATAGTTAAACCCGGTAGTATCTAATATTTTATAAAAAGCAGGAGTTTCTCTTTTGCTATCACTACACCAAGTGCCCATAAAAGCTTTAATAGAAATATCTTTTACATACGGAGCCAGTTCTTTAACGGTAGTTTCATCTATAGTATACTCCTTATAATTTTTAGTAAACCAAGTGCCAAAAGGTTCTTGCTGCAAAGCTTTTCGATCTTGTTTTCCTACTAATATTTCGGGATTAGGTTTTTGAGACACGGTGCCAGAGGTTTGGGATTGGGTGTTTGTTGTTTTTGCGGTATCTGTTTTAGTAACCGAAGTACTGGCACAAGAAACGGAAAATGCGCAAAGACCAATAATAATTATCTTTTTCATTTTAATTAGAATAATGTGTGTAAAGTGTAAAAAAATATTCAATAGATCAAAAAAATGAACTACTTCTATACGAATATACCATAAAGTCAACAACCTCTAATTGATGTTAGAGGTTGTTTAACAAAATAGGTTTACTATTTCAAAGCTTTGTACAGGACAAAAAATCTATGATTTCCGATAAATGATTTACAATTAACAAACTACAGGTGTATTTATCGTTTTTTGCCATTCCAGCCCTTCGTCAAGTTCAGGATAAACTAAAGGCTAGAATCCATTTAGCCATAGAGTTATCCATGAGTAGATTCCGTTCTGCAACGGAATGACAAATCATCTCATCTCTATATCGTATAATTTTTTGTCATGTACTAAGATATCAAAGTTAAAACGATATTATTTTAATAGAGAATGTTGTGTCATCGCTTCAGGCTTTTGGATTCCCATAAGATCCAGAATAGTAGGAGCAATATCTCCTAAAACGCCATCCTTTATTTCTATTAGATCGGTATCTACCAAAATAAAAGGAACAGGATTGGTAGTGTGCGCTGTATTGGGAGTACCATCTGGATTAATCATAGTTTCGCAATTACCATGATCTGCAATCAAAAGGGTAGAGTAGTTGTTTTCTAATCCTGTAGTTACTACATCTTTTACACAAATATCTACAGCTTCACAAGCTTTAATAGCTGCCTCCATTACTCCTGTGTGTCCTACCATATCTCCATTTGCAAAATTTAAACATACAAAATCCGCTTCGCCTTTTTGTAGTTCTGTTACCAGTGCATCCCTTAGTTCATACGCACTCATTTCGGGTTTTAGGTCGTATGTTGCAACTTTAGGAGAGTTTTTTAATATTCTGGTTTCTCCTTTAAAAGGCTCTTCTTGCCCACCAGAAAAGAAAAAAGTTACGTGCGGGTATTTTTCGGTTTCTGCAATACGAATTTGTTTTTTACCAGCCTTAGAAATTATTTCACCCAGAGTTTCTGTAATATTATCCTTATTGTAGATCACCTTTATGTTTTCAAAACTTTCATCATAATTTGTCATAGTAACATAATATAAGGAGAGTTTGTGCGTGTTATATTCGTGCATATCTTTTTGAGAAAGCATTTCGGTTAATTCCCGACCACGATCGGTTCTGAAATTAAAAAACAGAACAACATCGCCTTCCTTTATGGTTGCTACAGGAGCTCCGTTTTCTTGCACTAAGATTGGTTCGATAAACTCATCGGTAACACCAGCATCATAACTGTTTTGGATACTCTGGATAGGGTCTTCGGTTTTTTTACCTACGCCATTTACGATAAGATCATACGCCAGTTTAACACGCTCCCATCGCTGATCTCTATCCATTGCATAGTATCTGCCTATTACAGAGGCCAGTTTCCCAGTGGTTTTAGATATATGATCCTTTATATCCTGAATGTGTCCTTTTCCGGATTTTGGATCTACATCACGACCGTCTGTAAATGCATGTAAAAAAACATTTTTTAACTCAAAAGCATTCGCTGCATCTAATATTCCTTTGATATGATTACTATGAGAATGTACTCCGCCATCGCTTACCAGACCAAGAAGATGTACGTTTTTGTTTTTTTCTTTAGCGTATTTAAAAGCATCTGTTAATACAAATTCATCTTTAAGTGTATTGTTTTGTACTGCTAAATTGATTTTAGCTAAATCTTGATAAACAATTCTACCTGCGCCAAGATTCATGTGCCCAACCTCACTATTACCCATTTGCCCGTCTGGTAAGCCTACATGAAGACCATCGGTACGTAATGCTGCATTTGGGTATTTTTTATACAAACTATCTATAAAAGGAGTATTTGCATGATCGATAGCAGATACTTTAGGATCAGGAGAGGTTCCCCACCCATCCAGAATCATTAAGATTACTTTTTTGTTCATAATAAACTCTTAGTTATGGTTTTTGGTTGGTTGTTTTTGAAGATCAAAACTCCAAAAATTAGAAAAAGAATCAAATTTACAACTTCATAAATAAGCAGGCAAAAAACACAGGTTATTACTTTGTTATTAGTACATTTTTGTAGGGTTAACAGAAGTGCTTTTTTTGTGAAATTATTAACGAATTTGTGTAAGTAAGGTTAAAAATGAGTTATTCTTGAAATAGTGTTATTTTTTATGAGGATAATGTAATTTATTTGCGCCGTCAAAATTTTGACAATCACAAATCCAAATTGAACTTATAAAAGCACAAAAAATGAAAAAGTTATCGATTTTAATTACATGTATGACAGTAAGTCTGGTATTAGCAAAGGATCCTGTAAAAAGTCTGGAAACATATAAAGTTGAGAAAACAGAAGTTGTAAATGTATCTCCATTTTGTATTTCTATTGCTAAAGGAGATTATGAAATGGTAAAAAAAATGGTTGAATTAGGAACTGAAGTAAATAAAACTTCAGAAGGGATGACTCCGCTTATGTACGCTGCTCGTTATAATAGAGTAGAAATAATTAAATTATTGGTAGCTAATGGGGCAGAAATCAATGTGAAAGATAAAAAAGGGTTTACTGCATTAAAGTATGCAGAATTATCCGGAGCTGATAATGCCAAAACATTATTATTGGAGCTAAAGAAAAAATAATATTTTAGAATTGTATCGTACAATTTGAATCCGCTAGGCATTATTATATGTTTAGCGGATTTTTTAATCTCCCTGTCAAGAAAAATATATACTCAAATAAATATACCTAATGAGGCTGCTTCATTGTTGGTTTTTATAAAACAAGGTTTTAAGATTTTGATGAATGTATTACATTAAAAGGTTAAAATTGTGTTATTATCTGGTAACAGATGTAACAAAATATTGGTTTTGGTAGTCATACTAAGTATAAGTCAATCAAATAATATAAAAAATCAATCTATCATGAAAAAATCAATTTTTACCATTTTAATGGCCGTATGTGTTACTTCTTTAAGTTTTGCTTCAGAATCTGACAAAAGTTTTAATGACAATAATAGTTCTGCTATTATTGCGTACAAAACAAGTCCGTTTTGTATGGCTATCGTAAAAGGAGACCTGGAAACTGTAAAGAAACTGATCGAACTAGGAAGTGATGTTAATGAAAAATCTGATGGAATGACCCCCCTTATGTATGCGGCACGATATAATCGTACAGATATTATTAAAATACTCGTAGAAAAAGGTGCTAAAATTAATACTAAAAATAGTAAAGGGTATACAGCAATGAAATTTGCAAAGCAATCTAATGCAAAAGAAGCTGTGGCGTTATTAGAAGAGTTGTCATAACTTTTTTAATTGAGTTTTTTAAAAGCCGTTAATTTGTATAAATTAACGGCTTTTATTATTTACTATACTTTTGTATCGCTTCTTTGATTTTTTCTATTCGATTATCAGGATCAGGATGTGTGCTTTGAAACTCTGGGGTACGGTTTGGTCCTCCGGCAGTTTTTAAGATTTTCATAACTCCAATCATCTCTTCGGCATTATATCCTGCATCGATCATAAATAAAACTCCTAGATCATCACTTTCTAACTCATCTTCGCGACCATTACCCAATAATATATTAGATCCTATACTGTTTACAATACCACCTGCATCTGCTCCAACAGAAGCACCTGTAGATATGGTCTTCCAGAATTCGTGTTCTGCTATTCTTTCTGCAGAATGTCTCCCTAATACATGCCCGATCTCATGACCTAATACGCCTGCTACCTGATCTTCATTTTCTAATTTAGACAGTAATGCATAAGTTATAAATATCTGTCCCCCGGGTAAGGCAAATGCATTAATAGTGTTTGGATCTGCCAATAAATGAAACTCATATTTATACGGAGTTTCTTTAGCCATACTGGAATTAACCAGTTTATTACCTACCATATCTATATAGTTCTGTAACTTTTGATCGGGGTATAGCCCACCGTGTTGTTGAGCCATTTCTGGAGCACTTTGCAATCCAATAGCAATCTCTTGATCACTTGTCATATTAATATTTTGTACTCTATTGGTATATGGATTGTGAGTTTTATTATTACACTTTTTAAAAAAAGCAAAAGCTACAATAGCCAAACCTATAAGTATCCTGATTTTTAAGCCGCCACGTCTCATTATAAATTAATTTAGGTCAGTAATTTACAGAAATGATCTTAAAGTTAAAAAATAAATGAAAGTAAAACTGTTCAAGAAAGTATTAGATTATGTAAATAGTTAAAAATAAAAGTTGCTTACTAAAAAATACAGGTATATTTAATTAGTAAGCAACTGCTAGGGGTGACCGTTTTTAGTTTTAAAACGGGGTTAGTGCAAACTAGCGTAGTTGAGTTTACAATAGTTAGCGATAAAATAATTGTGTATAATAGTATTTGCCATTTTCGTCTTTTATTGCAGCAATACCAGTATGGGTGTAGTCTCCTTCTATATTTTGTCTATGTCCATCGCTGGCAATCCAGCCATCTACCACACTTTTTGCATCGGGATAGGAACTAGCTACATTTTCAGCTGTAGAAACAGCATTTTCTTTTTCATTTAAGACATCGCCTCTGGAATTAAAATTATCGTGGCTAATGTCTTTTTTAGAGATCATATATCGTGTATGACCGATAGCTAATTCTTCTGCAGTACTATTTTTTGTTAAAGGTTTTAAGCCTTTTTCAGATCGATATTCATTTACTAATTTGAGGACTTCGTCGGCGACAGAAATTTCATTAGAATTGCTATCATCATTAGAACAAGAGGATAATACAGAGGATAGAATTAAAAATGTAAATAAATACTTTACTAAAGAAGTTTTCATAAAAATGGGGTTTTTTTACAAAATAACTTAAATAGTATGTTTTTATTATATATTTTTTTTAAATAATTCCGGATTAATATCTAATATGTTATTCTTAATGTATTGATTAATAAATTTTTCGGTAAAATAATTACTGCCAATTAATTTTGCTTTATTTAGCTCTTGTACTATATTTATTTTTTGATATTCTTTTAGCATGTAAATAGAAAGAGGAGCATACGAGTAGTGCCATGGTTCATACTTAAACCCTTTTCTGTCCTCTTTATTTGTGTATACAAGAAAAAAACCAAAAGTATTTGCATTAGTGTCCATCCATTCTTTAAACTTACAAAAGGGACCATTGCCTTCAAAATTTTCGGTTAGAAGTAAGTTTTTTGGTTGTACAGCATTACCATCTACAATATCTAAATCTGTTCCCCAATGATGCCTTGATGTGCCTGGTATTGTAGAATATTCTACAATTTTGTTTATAGCTTCTGTGGGAGATAATCCTTCTGAAGTAAATTTTTTGTACTTACGATCCCATATCTGGTTTTGGTGAGCGTAACTTCTGTAACTGGAAACTACTTTTATTTTAAATCCACTTTTGGATGCGGCAGCTTTCATTTTTAAAAAAGCTTCATGTGCTTCTTTTCGAAGTTTGTATGTGTCCCCAAAAAGAGGAATATCACTTTTTCCGATTAAATCATCTTTAGAAAATTTGGATTGTAATATAGAAAACGACGGCATTAGTACTCCTAATATCCCCAAAGAACTGATTTCAATAAAATTTCGTCTTATCATGGTTTTATATTACAATCCAATAAATGTTTTTTAAGATATGTTATTCCATAATTCCATCTACTATACCATATTCCAAAGATTCTTGAGCATCCATCCAATAGTCGCGATTAAAATCTTTTAATACTTTTTCGATATCCTGACCGCAATTATCTGCAAGAATTTGAGCACTTAGCTCTTTTGTTTTAATGATTTCTGTGGCTTGAATTTCTATATTGGAAGCCTGACCTCTGGCGCCACCACTTGGTTGATGTATCATTACTTTTGCATGTGGCTGTATAAATCTTCTGCCTTTTTCACCCACACTTAAAAGAATAGAACCCATAGATGCTGCCAACCCTGTACAAATAGTAGATACCGGGCTTTTTAAACTTTTTATGGTGTCGTACATTGCAAACCCAGAAGTAACATATCCGCCCGGGCTATTAATATATAACTTGATTTCTTTATGGTTAACCATATCCAGATACATAAGCCTGTCGATTACATGTTTTGCAGATTTATCATCTACTTGCCCCCAAAGAAACACACTTCGTTCCTCTAAAAATTTTTTGTCGATTAGATCTTGTGTTTTTCCTGATTTCTCTTTCATTATTTATAGTTTTAATTCTTTTTTGATTTTTTTTGAGTATTTAAAAATTCTTTAAACCCCTTATTAAGTCTGCTACTTGGGGTATTATTGTTTTTTGAGAATCCTTCACATCTTTGAGATAAATGTATAATTATTTTTGCAGAAAATCATCATATAGATTTAGCATTTCATAAAATTTTAAAAACAGAATCTTTATTTGGTTTTGTTTTTAGTATTAAAAATGATAAATGACCAGTTGTCCAAATGTTATTTCAAAATAACGTTTCAGAGTAATGTTTAATCAAAATTTTAAATATTGAAAAGAATTAGAGATAAATACAAATGGTAAAAAATATAGCTTCAAAAACAAATTTGAATGCTTTTGGATTAAGACAGTCTTTTTTGTATAAAGTTATTGGATATACATGCAACTATTGGAGGATAAAATTGTCTTTTTATTTAAAAAAAAAAGATACACACAAGAAGTAGTAGTTTCTTTAAAACCAGGTTGATTTTTTACAACCACAATAACCTAATGTTTGTAAGAAAACAAACCAGAAAGTACTACTTCTGCTCTTAAACCTATTAACCAATTAAAATATGATAACACAAGAAGAAGCAGTAGTTCAAAAAGTCTTTAAACAATTAGACGGTATGTCAAAAATAGAAGTATATGATATACTTTTTAAGATAGAGAGCATGTTGTTGGATTTTAAAAGTCCTATTCGGTATGAAGAACTTAAAGAATCATTAGAAAGTACTTCCAGAAAAATAAACGCAGATGCGGCAGATAATTTTGGGCATTTTTATTTGGAAGATCAGTGTGAGTATATCAAAATATATAAAGCCAAAACTTTGTTGCCTGATTTTTTTGGTAAAGAATTATTATATTTTTTCACACCTTGGCAATTGAAAATTATGGATTATACAGACGAAAACCTGAAAAGTACTTTTGAAGGAACCCATCTGGAGGATGTGTTAAACAGATTTTTAGAAACCCATACTGCACAAACACGAAACCCTGTTACCAATAGATTTATCTTTTTGGAACTCTTGGATCAAATGGATTTGAATCCTTGAAAATGGCTTGGTTTTTAACATAGAAACTCAAGTTGATATAAAAGAACCATTGATTTAATGGATCTCAATAATATGTTAAGAACAATTATGGTAGCAAAAAAACAAAACCGGATATGGAAACATATCTGGTTTTGTTTTTTCCTTTAAACAATAATAAATAGATTTGTTAGGAATTATCTTAATAAAAAAAATATGGCTTTGCAGACACAAAAAATCCCGGTAACTATAATCACAGGTTTTCTGGGATCCGGTAAAACAACTTTAATACATAAAATTGCTCAAAATGCTAATGGCAGAAGATTAGCGATTATTGTTAACGAGTTTGGCGAACTGGGTATGGATGCAGAAATATTAAAAGGTAATGATTGTGGATGCGAAGAAGAAAATATACTAGAGTTAAGTAATGGTTGCCTTTGTTGTACGGTACAAGAAGAATTTCTGCCGACAATGCTGCAATTAATGGAGCGTAAACAAGATATCGACCATATTATTATAGAAACCTCTGGATTAGCATTGCCTAAACCACTATTAAAAGCTTTTAACTGGCCCGATTTAAAACCGCAAATCACTGTAGATGCAGTAATTACTGTGGTAGATAGTGTAGGACAAGCTACGGGAGAAATATGCGATCGGGATAAGGTGCAATCGCAAAGGCTAGAAGATGAAAATCTGGATCACGAATCCTCTATAGAAGAGCTGTTTGAAGATCAGTTGGCATGTGCAGATTTGATTGTAATGACAAAATCAGATTTAATTAACCAAGAGCAATATGAGGAGGTAAAGGATATTATCCAGAACCGGGTAGGAGAAAAAGTCAAACTAATTTCAGCCGTAAAAGGAGATATTTCTGTAGAGGTACTATTAGGCATAGATGCCAAAGCCGAAGACCATGTAGACAGCAAACACTCGCATCATGAAGACCACCATCACCATCATGACCATGACGATCATCACCACGATCATGACCATGACGAGACTATAAACTCTATCGTTATAGAAGTAAAAGCAGCACATACACCACAAACATTAATAAAAGCATTAAAAGAATTAGTTGCGCAAAACTCTATTTATCGAATTAAAGGAATCATACACGTGCCCGGTAAACCAATGCGCATGATCGTTCAAGGAGTAGCAGAACGGTTTGAAAATTATTTTGACAGAAAATGGAAAGATGCAGAGCCAAAAGCTACACGCTTAGTAATTATAGGAGAAAAACTAGAAGAGGATAAAATCCAACAGGCATTAGAAGAAAAACTTAGGATAGTAGCAGAAGTATAAAAATATCCTAAAAGGTAATTAATTTAAAATTTATACCCTTGAAAATATATACACGCAAAGGAGATACCGGTATGACCGGAGTTTTTGGAGGAAAAAGAGAATATAAAGATTCTGCTCGTATAGAGTGCAACGGAGCCTTGGATGAAGCAAACTCTACCATTGGTTTGTTACGGGCAAAATTAAGTAATGACCACGAGTGGCAACCAAATTTGCATAAAATCCAAAAAGATTTGATGGATATGATGTCGCATTTGGCAAGACCATCCGATTCCAAAAAAGAAAATACAAATCCTAAACCTATAGACGGAGCAGATTTTTGCGAACAGTGGATGGATGCCATGGAGGCCGCTATAAGCTCTCCTTCAGATTACTTTTTATTACCAGGTGGGAACGAAATTTCTGCTTTATGCCATGTATGCAGAACCCAAATACGAAGAGGAGAGCGCAGACTGGTTACTTTAATGCACGAAGACCCAAACTCTGTAGAAGAATATGTGGTAGCATATATTAATAGATTATCAGATTTGTTCTTTACTATGGCAAGGGCAGAAATGGATAAAGCAGGGGTAGCAGAAGAAAAATGGCAATTATTTTTGTATAAACGAAAAAAGAAAACAACATAATTATTTTGCACACTATCTATGGAGTAGCTTTAGGACCAGGAGACCCCGAGCTTCTTACCCTAAAAGCATTACGAATACTAAAGGAAGCAGATCTTATTTTTTATCCTGGATCTATTAGCAAAGATCAGAAAAAAAGCTTTGTGTATCCTATTTTACAATATCACGGGCTAGAAAAAAAAGAATTAACAGGCTTTTTTCTAAAAATGTCGAGTGATCGCAAAGAAGCTTCAGATACGTACACAATAACCACAAAAAATATAGAAGAAGCCTATCATTCGGGAAAAAAAATAGCAATTGTATGCGAGGGGGATATTAGCTTATATGCCTCTTTTTCCTATATACTAAAACAGCTTCAGGATTTAGAATTACCCATTTCTTTAGTGCCGGGCATTAACTCCTTTTCTTTAGGAGCATCCCGGCATCAAGTGCCATTAAGTTTGCTTAATGATAAGGTTGCGATACTGCCAAGAGTAAAAAATATCGAGGAAATCACACAGTATTTTCAAGAATTTGATACCGTAGTATTAATGAAAATACGTTCTGGGTGGAATACTTTTTATACAGACTTGGTACAAAAAAACTGGAAATACTATTATTGTGAACGCTTAGGAACTAATAAAGAATATATAACCACAGAGATAACTGCTCTGGCTACCAGAGAAATCCCATATTTCTCTTTATTAATTATAAAAAAATGATCAAAGTTGTAGGATTAGGTCCGGGACATGCCGACTATATTATCCCGATGGCTGCCCAAGCAATTTCAGAAGCTACCGTAATCATAGGATATCATTATTATTTTCAATTTATACAACATCTGGTGCACCCAAATGCATTGTGTATAGGAAAAGAATTAAGCGAAGAAGAAAAAAGAGCTGAAATAGCAATACAACATGCCCTGGAAGGAGAACATGTCGTGGTGATAGGCTCTGGCGACGCCAGTATATATGCAATGGCATCTATTGTATATCAAAAAGTAGCAGAGCAAAACTTAGATATTCCTGTAGAAACAGTGCCGGGGATTTCTGCCTTTATTACCGCAGGTAGTAAATTAGGAGCCGTATTAGGACACGATTTTTGTTGTATTTCCTTATCTGATTTAATGACACCGTGGACCACCATCGAGAAACGTATTCACGCCGCGGCAATGGGAGATTTTGTAACCGGTCTTTATAATCCCAAAAGTAAAAAGCGGTATTGGCAATTGCAGACCTTAAAAAATATATATCTAGAATACCGCTCTGCAACAACGCCAGTAGCAATATGTAAACAATTAGGAAGAACCGAAGAAGAGATTAAAATTACTACCTTAGGAAATCTGGATGTAAACGACGTAGATATGTTTTGCGTGGTGCTTATAGGAAACAGCCAAACCTTTAAGTATAAAGATCACTTAATTACTCCCAGAGGGTATCTAAACAGAAAGCCAGAAACAGGCGAAGAGATACAACAAGCCAGTTTTGCCGAAATACTAAATAATATTCCGCAAAATACATTGGCAAAAGATACATTATGGGCAGCTATACGATGTATCCATACTTCAGGAGATTTTGAGTACATAAACTATCTTAAAACTTCAGAAAATGCGATTTCGATCTGGCATGAGTATCTAATAAAAGGAGGAACCATAGTTACCGATGTAACCATGGTAGCAGCAGGAATTACAAAAGCATATACTGCCAAGTATAACAATAAGGTGATTTGTTTGTTAAATGATAAAGAATCTCTTGAACTTGCTGAAAAAGAAGGATTAACACGTACCCAGGCAGGTATAAAATTAGCGGCAAAAAAATATCCCAAGGCACTATTTGTTATAGGTAATGCCCCAACGGCATTAATCGAAATAGCAGATCAGATACAAGAAGGGGTACTATCCCCAACAGGAGTTATTGGTGCCCCGGTAGGATTTATTAATGTAATAGAATCCAAAGAAAGGCTAAAAACAATAAACAATACACCCTATGCATTAATTACCGAAAAACGAGGAGGAAGTAATTTTGCAGCAGCTATTGTAAACGCAGCATTTACTCTGCAAGAAGCCAAAATATAAACGGATATGAAAGAAGAACCCCAACAACGTTTATTTACTAAGGAAGAACAAGAATTATTAGAAGAAATACTAATGCATCGCAGGGATGTTAGGGGAAACCACTTTTTAAATACTCCGATACCACAACAAGCGGTAGATACGATACTACAAGCAGCGTTAGAAGCCCCCTCGGTTGGGTTCTCACAACCCTGGGAGTTTGTATTGATTCGGGATCAAAAAACAAAGCAAGCAGTAAAAGAAACTTTTTCTGAAGAAACAGCATACGCAGCAACCCAATTTACAGACCAAAAACAAAAAGAATACATTAAGCTTAAGTTAGAAGGAATTTTAGAATCTCCGCTAAACATAGCCGTATTTTACACTCCTAAAGATGGTCCTGTTCTTGGGCAAACCAGTATGCCCGATATGGGTAAATACAGCGTGGTTTGTGCCATACAAAATATGTGGCTCATGGCGCGATCCTTAAACATAGGCATGGGATGGGTGAGTATTTTGGATCCTCAAAAAGTAAAACAAGTACTTAAAGCCCCAGAAAAAAACGAGTTAATAGGATACTTGTGCTTTGGATATACCGATATGTTTTATAACCAACCAGAATTAGAATTAAAAAAATGGGATCGTAAAAAGCTTCAAAAAGAAGTGGTTGTTCAAGAAAAGTACAGAGTGTAACCATTCATACTAAGACTTCAAAAATCTTAATACGGATAGACATAGAATATACAATAAAAAATACTATGACTTTTTATGTAATAGGTATCGGAAATAAAGAACCAAACTTTACTGTAAAGCAGCAACAAGATATTCTGGATACCCATGTTTTTAGCGGTGGAAAACGACATTATGAATTGGTGAAAGGTTACCTCCCTAAAAATCATCAATGGATACCCATTCAATCTCCCATGCAGGAGGTATTTACTGCATACGAAGAAACGTCTGGTACAATTGTAATTTTCGCTTCAGGAAACCCTTTGTTTTATGGTTTTTCCAATACATTAAAAAATAAATATCCAGATGCAGAAATCGTAACGACTCCTTACTTTAGCTCGATTCAATTATTGGCTAATGCAATGCATATAAATAGTAGCCATTTACAAACCATAAGCGTACATGGCAGAACCTGGAAAGCATTAGATGTTGTTTTAATCCAACAAAAAGAATGTATTGGAGTGCTTACCGATACCGATAAAAACCCAGCTACCATTGCAAAACGACTTTTGGAGTATGGATATGATAATTATAAAATATTTGTAGGCGAAGATATAGAAGGAACAGAGGAGAAGTTTCAAGAATTATCTTTGCCTGAAGCTCCCATGATGAGATTTCATCCTCTTAATTGTGTTATACTAAAAAAGACTACACATCGACAAATTGATTTTGGGATAAGAGATACAGATTTTAAAGGCTTACCGGGCAGGCCTAAGATGATTACCAAAATGCCTGTTCGATTAATGACGCTACATTATTTAAACATTCTTAACATAAATACACTATGGGACATTGGTTTTTGTACAGGATCGGTTAGTATAGAAGCTAAATTAAAAAATCCGGATATAACAGTAGTCGCTTTTGAAAAAAGACCAGAATGTGAAGCGATTATGATAGAGAATCAAAAACGATTAGGGGTTCCGGGAATCCAAGTAGTAATGGGAGATTTTTTGGAGCAAGATCTTAGTACATTACCAAAACCAGATACGATATTTATTGGTGGGCACGGAGGTAAATTAGAGCAACTGTTTTTAAAGATGACTCCCTTTTTACATCAGGGCACAAGTATTGTTATCAATGCCGTAAAACAAAGTTCGATATTGGTTTTTAAAGAACAATGTGCAAAAATAGGGTATACAATTATCCAAGAAAATACCATCACATTAGATACAAATAATCCTATTACAATAGTAAAGGCAGTTACACCTTCAAGGTTTCCAAAAACCTTGAAGGTGTACAAAACCTTGAAGGTCTGATCTCTTACTCATCTGTTGGAAACCCATTTATGGATAGTGTTTTTAATTCCTTGTTTGCATCCTGATACATAAAATACACTTTTAGCTCTGGGTGTGATTTCAAAAACTCTTTAGAGCGATCTAATCCCATAGTCATGAACGCGGTAGCATAGGCATCGGCTTCCATACAAGTATTGGCAATGACCGAAACTGCCAAAAGGTTGGATTTTAAAGGATACCCGGTTTTAGGGTTTAAAATATGAATATACCGCTCTCCATTTTCATTGGTTTTATATTTTCTATATCCTCCAGAGGTTGCCATAGCTTCATTATGCAGCTCAATAATTTTACTATAGGATTGGGTTCCGTCAAAATTAGGATCTTCTACCCCTATTCTCCACGGTTTTTCTTTTACTACATTAGTTCCTTTTCCTACGATCTCTCCTCCTATTTCTACTAAATAATTTTTATATCCTTTTTGTTCTAAAAATCCTGCAAATACATCTACCGCATAGCCTTTTGCCAAAGCATTAAAATCTATAAATGTTTTGGGATTACTTTTTATAATGGAATTATCTTTTAACACTACTTTATCCAAACCTACCGATACTAACAGGCTATCGATTTTAAGGCTGTCTAACGAGATTATTTTTCCTTCTGGCCCAAAGTCCCATGCATTTACCAAAATACCTACGGTTGGATCAAAAGCCCCCTCGGTTTCATGATATATCTGTTTGGAAGCGGTCATTACTTTTTTAAAATGATCGTCTACAGTTACCGTAGTATCCCCGGCATTAATTCTGGAAATATCAGAATCTGCAATGTAGGTAGACATAGATTTATTGATAACAGTAATTATACTATCATACGATTTGGAATAATCTACCTGTTTTGTGTCTATAAATTGAATAGAAAAAGTAGTCCCAAAAGCTTCTCCATTAGCATAATTAAGATGTAATTGCGGTTCGTTTTTACAAGAAACTAATCCAATAAAAAGTATAAAAAGTATTTTTTTGATCTTATTCATTTTTAATTCAAATGGGTTTCTATTACTTGCAGACCTGCATATTCTAATATATAATCTTCATTTAGAAAAACTGGTTTATTAGGATCCTCAGCATTTTGCAAACCAACTCCTGCATAAAACACTTTTGCATCCTGCTCTCTTGCATGTTTTTTAAATGCTTCCATCCAAATTACATCATAGTTATGTGGATTATCCGGATGAGAAACTGCTTTAACCAACACAAAATAACGTTGATTAGAGGGATCTACACACACAAATTGCGGGTGTTTTCCTAGCTTGCTATTGATCGCTATAAATTCGTATCCTCGTTTTTCTAATTCTTCACCAACGATATTCATCGCGAGGTTGTGCAGTTCTTGTTTGGTAAGTATTCTGGTCATAGCGGGGCAAAGATATTATTTTGAACGCAGAATTAAAATTATAAATCTTAGAGGTTTCTTTTCTATTTAAAATTTTAAATTCCCTACTTCTATTTTATCTTTTTTGTTATCTAATCGAATAATAGTTATTTTTCTAGATTCATTTTTCTTCCCATAATTGGCAAACATGGATACTTTAAGAACAGTAGGACCCGATATCTTCTGTACACTATCTGCAAAATAATCAACCATAATCTGATAGTTTCCTTTAATTGCATTTTTTAATGTAAATTCTTCCGGACCATAACCTTCTGTCATATCTTCAGATAACCTTCCTCCTATATTTGTTCTAGAATTTGAATAATATCCTTTTTCGTTATTTGGATCGATCACCCATAAATCAATATCTGTATCATTATGATTCCAATCTATTACTACTCTTACATCCATAGGAGTTTCTGTAAACTTACTTCTCTGAGATTCATTTAATTTTAATTTCTTACCATGTTTGTATACTAATCTATTTAATTCTATATATGCAATTCCTTCTATCCCATAAAAACGCTCATCTTCATCTTTTTCTAATAACTCTGCATTATATATTTTATACAATAAGTCAAAACTTTTCTGGAACTCGCCTATATATTCATAAGCTAAAGCTAAATCTCTGTAGGATTGCGGCTCTTCTGGTCTTAATTCTAATACTTTTTGATATATACTAACCGCCAATTTATATTGCTCAAAATATTCTAGCTTGTACCCCAAAGCTCTCATCAATTCGTGATTATCTATATCTACTTCTATAAGGTTTGTTACTATTCTGATTGCAATATCCGATGCTCCCTTACGATCAAAAAAGTCTGCAACATCAAGGTAAAAAGAAGGAATATTAGTATACTGATTTCTTATTTCTAAATACTTGACATACGCCAAATCTATCGTTTTTTCTTTTTCTAAAATTTTAATGTACGGCACATCCGGACTCCAAGGTTTTAATTCTATTTTATCGGTTATTTTTTGATTTAATTCTGCAATTTCGTCTTTATTAGATCTCTCTCCTTCTTTGGTGGTAATTATCACTACTCCATTAGCACCTCTAGAGCCATATAATGTAACACTACTGGCTTCTTTCAAAACCTGTACAGATACAATATCATCGGGAGAGAGCTGAGATATTGGATTACCTTCAACCGAAGTTCCATCTACAACATATAAAGGTTCTGTATCTGAAATTGTAGAAATACCTCTTATCGTAACCGAGGGTGATTCGCCTCTGGATTGTTCTTTTACAGTAACTCCTGCCACAGCACCCGATAATGATTCTGAAGTTACTTCGGACACCGAATAGCCTAATGTTCTTTTTTGAGTTGTAACCGCTTGAGCGGTAACCACTACTTCTTCAAGCATAGCAACATCCTCTTCCAACATTATGTTTACTGTATCCAAATTTTCTACTACCAACGTTTTTGGTTTAAATCCAACATACGAAAAGCTTAATTCTTCGCCTGTTTCTACATTGACACTAAATTTTCCGTCAAAATCAGTTTGCGCGCCTCTTCCTGTACCATTTACAACAATACTTACTCCTGGTAACGAAAGGCCTCCTCCATCTGTAATTACTCCAGAAACAACTCTTTTAGTAGTATCTACCACCGTAATATTAGCACGTACAGAAATACCGTGATCTACTACAACATTTCTATCAGGGTTTGAAACCGGGGCAACGATGTCTGTGTTTTGAATAGTATCTTGCTGTACCAAGTTTGAATTTGTGCTGGTATTCTCATTTTCTTCTGGAAGATCACCTTCAATTTCTTCTTTCTCTTTTTCTTTTTGCTTGGATTTATTTTTAGGGTACACCGTAGTATACCATTTCATTATATCTTCATAATCCTCAAACAATTCCTCTTTTCGCTCCTCTAGTTCTTCTTTTTTATCCTGCTCTTCTTCCTCTATATTTGCTATTCTCTCCTTATATTCTGCCCTTAACTCTTGTGGTGGTTCTATTCTATATCTTACATAATCTTCTATTCTATCCAAAATCAACATAGATGTATAATCTGTGATAAGATGATATTGTTTCGCTAAGGATATTATTAATGGTTTATTTTCTTCTTTCTTATTATTATTATTTAAATATTTTAGTTTTTGTTTTGCCCATAATCGCTTTACCATTTTTTCATTTGCAATACTCCCTTCTAGCATTATTTCTATTTCTTTTTCAACTTTATTCTGATATCCAAAAAGCAATTTGATAGTTGTGTTTTTTAAAAATTTACCAGAAACAGAAAAATCCGTTCTTACATTCGTATTTGTTCTGGGATAGACTTCTACTACATCTTTATTTTTTTTAATCCCTAAAAACTGATACGTTTCATGTTTTAATATTTCAAAAGCATCTTGTGCTCCATATCTTTTAAGGTTAATATAACTCCCTCCGGAATTTGTTGCCATTGTATTCATTAACTCATGGTCTCCAGATCCCGAAGAATTAATTACATATATTGTTTTCTTATCTAAAGAATTATAATCTCCTAAATTTCTTAATCCATCGGTAAAAAACAGTATCTCATCAGATAAAAATGCAACTGTATCCAGGCAACCAAATGAAGTACCCCCATCATATTGTACACTTTCTATTTCTTGTCTTATATCTGACCAGATACCGTTAGTAACCGTAAATATTTTAGAAGTATTAATTGAATTATTAAATGAAATAAATTGTACTTCTACATTTTGAAGATAGGTAAAGTATATATTTAATAGATCTAACTCTTTTTTTGTTTTTTTATGAGCTAATGAAAAGGAAGTGTCCCATAAAACAGTAACCTTTTTAGGCTTTCTTTTTATTCTTGAATTGGGCTCTAGTTTTTGATGAATATAAAAGAAGTTTCCCGAAGTCATTATTTGTTGCGAATCTAACTTAACCGGAATATTAATAATCATCGGGGTAGCAGGTATATAATTCTCTTTATTCAAAACAGCATGGTACATATCCTTTTCCTGACCAAAAGACATGGAACCGTCAAGTACTACAGGAGCTTTTTCACCATAAATCTTAACATCTATTGAAAACTTATCCAGATATTCTTTAAAACCAAGTGGAAGCTCATATACATAAGAATCATTAACTGTATTCAATTCCTGCTCATAAGTTACCTGGATACGCTTATACTCTTTTGGCAAGATTGGATATACCCTCGCTTTGTAATTATTGCCCTGTGTTTTTTCTAAAAGTCCCGGATCTATATTTTGCCTTACCGTACTTTCAAATGCAACTCTTGCTAATTCTTTTTCAACAATAACTGCATCTCTCATTTTTCCATTAACATCCATTGCAAATCCAGAAACAGATTGTCCTTCTCCTAACGGAAATGCTAACTCTCCCTCTAATGTTCTGTCTAACTCATTATAAAATTTCATATCATAAGTTGTAGTAGCAAAATTTCCAATAATCTGGACATCAACTTTTAAAATAGAAAGTTTTAATTGGGTAGAATCGTTTAACTGAATTGTAGGAGCGTCTTGCGCATAAATGCTTAAGGATACTATTAAAAATAGGTGTAGTAGTAATTTTTTCATGGTTAGCTTTTTTATATAGTATAAAACTCTATATAAATCATACTATATAAAAGCTTCAATGAGTGAACGCTCCTTTACGTTTAGGGAAAGGTATTAGATTACAAAACTATTTAAACCGTATAAATCGTGCTTCGTCAAAATAATAACTTGGAGTGTATACTGGGTCGTTTTCTTTAAACTTATACCAAGGAGAAAATTCGGTATCCTCAAAATTTTTAAGCAAACAAACACTTTGCGCAGGGGTATTTCCTTGCGCCAAAAGATACATTCTATCTCCGGTTTCATTTATAATTTCGTCGACTATAATTTCTATATGCCCCGGAGAACCAGGTTTAACGAGCATATCCCCAATTCGTATGTTTTTTACAGCTACTTTATGTAATTCATTATACATAGATAATGTCCCTGCATAGGTATAAATAAGATTTAAGTATTTATAAAAGTTTGCTTTAGAATGATTAGGACTTACCGTTTTATGAAATGTTACTTTGTTTCCTTTTATTTTGGGTCTGTATCCTTGTGCATACTTGTTCCATGAGCAGTAATGGCCGGATGTAAAATTAAATCCAATTTCATCTTTTCTGTTTTCCTGCCATAAATACTCAGATCGAATCCTCATTAATGCATCTGCACATTGTTGTAATCCATTAGATGGCACAGGAATTTCTAATATTGCTTCGTGCCAATTTTGCGCAAAATACTCACTATCGTCATAATTTATAATCTTGCTACCATAAGGTTTTAGGTTATAATGTCGTAAATATTGCTGAAAAGATCCTGTTTTATACGCTACTCTTTTATAGCCTTTTGGCACTATAACTCTGGTAGATATAGAATCCCCAGTAGTATTTATATAATTTGTTTTTGTGACAACACCAGCAACTACTCCTGTTACATGATTGGTAACCATCCTACCTTTAGCTGTGTTTCTTAGCACTAAGAATATAATTACTATAATACCTATACCAAAAACTAACTTCTTCATACGATCTAATTTATACCAATTTAACTATAAAATTAAAAAAACCGATATAATTGCTTATACCGGTTTACAGTGTTTTTTTTTGAATTAAATTTTATCCTCCAAAGTCATCAAATCGGATGTGCTCATCTGGAATACCAAAATCTTCTCCCATTTTCTGAACAGCTTTGTTCATTAATGGTGGTCCACAAAAGTATAATTCTATATCTTCCGGAGACTCATGAAGGTTTAAATAATTATCAATTACACAATTGTGTATAAACCCTACAAATCCGTCTCCTTCAGTATCGTGTATATCTTTTTTTACTTTCCAGTTATCTTCTTCTAAAGGTTCAGAAAGCGCTAAGAAAAATTTAAAATTCGGGAATTTCTTTTCTAAGTCATAAAAGTGATCTAAGTAGAACAACTCTCTCTTAGAACGCCCACCATACCAGTAAGTAACAGTTCTACCTGTTTCTAATGTTTTGAATAAATGATATAAATGAGAGCGCATTGGTGCCATACCTGCACCACCACCAACGTAAAGCATTTCAGATTGAGAATCATTTATAAAGAATTCTCCATAAGGTCCTGATATTACCACTTTATCTCCTGGTTTTCTTGAAAAGATATAAGAAGATGCTACTCCCGGATTTACATCCATCCATCCATTTTTGGATCTATCCCATGGTGGCGTTGCAATACGTACATTAAGCATAATCTCTCTTCCTTCTGCTGGATAAGAAGCCATAGAATATGCACGCTCTACGGTTTCGTTATTCTTCATTACTAAAGGCCATAGACCAAATTTATCCCATTCTGCCTGAAACTTATCCGGAGTTTCATGCTCTTCTGGGTGAGCAGTTATATCTATATCCGAATATTTGATCTCACATTGTGGAATCTCGATCTGGATATATCCTCCTGCTTTATATCCCATATCTTCAGGAATACGAACTACAAATTCTTTAATAAAAGAAGCTACATTGTAGTTACGTACTACTTCTGCTTCCCACTTTTTAATCCCAAATACTTCTTCCGGGATTTCGATATTCATATCCTGCTTTACTTTAACCTGACATGCTAATCGAGCACCATGTTGTAGTTCTTTACGAGAAAAGTGTGGTGTTTCTGTAGGTAATGCTTCTCCTCCTCCTTCTAATACATGACATTCACATTGAATACATGTTCCTCCACCACCGCAAGCAGATGGTAAAAATATTTTTTGAGCCCCTAAAGTAGATAACAATGTACCTCCTGATGCTACTTCTATTTCTTTTTCGCCATTAATGGTGATTTTTACTGGTCCAGACGGTAATAATTTATCTTTTGCAAATAATAAGATTCCTACTAAAACAAGAATCAGCACCAAAAACGAAATAATCGTTATCGCTATTGTCCCACCGGTAGATGCTAAAAATATCATATTATTTAAGTATTGTAACGTTAGTATTTTCGGCTACTTTTTTTGTAGTCTTTTCTTTTTCTACTTGTACTGTTTTGGTTTCCTTTTTTTCTTCTTCATCACCCCCTGTCAACATTCCACCAAAACTCATAAAACCAATAGCCATTAACCCTGTAAGGATAAAGGTTATCCCTAATCCTCTTAAAGGAGCCGGTATATTAGAATATCTGATTTTTTCGCGAATTGCTGCAATTGCTAGTATTGCCAAAAACCATCCTATACCTGATCCCACACCATATACTGCTGCATGAGATATTGTTGCAAACTCTTTTTGTTGCATAAACAATGATCCTCCCAATATGGCACAGTTTACAGCAATAAGTGGTAAAAAGATACCTAATGAGTTATACAATGAGGGAGAAAATTTTTCTACAATTATCTCTACTAATTGCACCATGGTAGCAATCGTTGCAATAAATAATATAAAAGTCAGGAAACTTAAGTCATAATCTGCATATTCTGGACCCAGCCATACCAAAGCGCCTTCTTTTAGAAGATATTTATCCAACAAAAAATTTAATGGCACGGTAATCGCCAATACAAATATTACTGCGGCTCCAAGCCCCACAGCGGTAGAAACTTTCTTAGAAACAGCAAGGTAAGAACACATTCCCAAAAAGAATGCAAATACCATGTTATCTATGAAGATTGATTTTAAAAATAATTCTAAATATTCCATTTTTTATTCGTTTTAAGTTGATTACTGAATAATAATCAAGATTTACTTTAACTAATAAACCAGTAATTAGCAACTGTGAACTTTTTAGTGATCTTCGATTAATGCCTTATTTCTGCTTCTTTGTATCCAGATAAGGATCCCTACGGTAATTAATGCCATTGGTGCCAATACCATAAACCCATTATTTTCATACCCGATAGCATATAGTCCGGTTTTTTCTATTGGATCTCCCAAAACTTTAATCCCGAACAAAGTTCCTGACCCCAATAACTCTCTAAAGAAGGCTACAATAACTAATAGTAAACCGTATCCTGCTGCGTTTCCTACTCCGTCCAAGAAAGATTTCCATGGGCCATTACCTAATGCAAATGCTTCAAAACGCCCCATAATTATACAGTTTGTAATAATAAGTCCGATAAATACCGAAAGTTCTTTACTTAAAGTATATGCAAATGCTTTAAGCACCTGATCTACTACGATTACCAAAGCTGCAACTACTACAAGCTGTACAATAATTCTAATTTTGGAAGGTATGATATTTCTCATTAAAGAAATTACCACATTTCCCATTCCTAATACAAAGATTACTGAAATAGCCATTACTATAGAAGGCTTTAATTGTGCAGTAATTGCTAAAGCAGAACATATACCAAGTACCTGAATAGTAATAGGGTTATTATCTGCAAGCGGATCTGTCAATAATTTTTTGTTTTTCTTTGAAAACAAGGGTTCTTTAGGCTCTTTTGCTTTAACTTTTTGTTCTGTTACTTCAGCCATTTTTTATTTTTTTAAAGATTCGAAATAAGGTTGGTACATTTTTATACCTTTCTTCACCATTGCAGTTACTCCATCTCCTGTAATTGTTGCTCCTGCCATTGCATCTACTTCATTATCTGTTTTGTCGGCATTTTTAGGATCTGCATTTCCTTTTTTTACTGTAATTCCTTTATAGTTTCCAGATGCATCCAGTATGTTTTCTCCTATAAAGTCATCTCTAAAATAAGCTTCTTTAATATTTGCTCCTAATCCCGGAGTTTCTCCTTTATGATCAAAAAATGCTCCTTTTACTGTTTTAAATTCTTTATCTAAAGAAACATATCCCCAGATTGCATCCCAAAGACCATTACCCCTCATAGGAATAACGTAAAACTTTTCTCCATCTTTATCTCCGATAAACAATGGCATTTTTCTTTTATAACCCGGGTCTTGCTTTACTTTATCTCCTTCTGTCTTGACTTCAACATTAAAAGCGTCTTTTGTTTTTTGAGCTGTGCTACCTATAATTATGTATTGCTCATCGCCTACATATTTATCAAATAGTTCCTGAGCTTTTTCTGCAGGTACAAACTCATTAGGGTCTTCGGTATCACTTATTCCCATTGCAAACAAAATGTTTTGTTGCTTCTCTGTACGTTTATTTGCTGAAATTTTTTCTTTTAAAGAGGATGCAGTAAATGCTAACAGTGCTCCTACTACTACTACCATTGCTATAGCAAACAGTATGGTATATGAATTTTTATCTGTGTTAATTGCCATGATCTATGCCGTTTTCAATTTTAAACGTTTCATTCTTTTCTTGATATTACCTTGAACTACATAATGATCAATAGTTGGAGCAAATACATTCATTAATAAAATAGCTAACATTACTCCTTCTGGATATGCTGGATTAAATACTCTAATCAATATAGATATAAATCCAATTAAAAACCCATAAATCCATTTTCCTTTATTGGTTTGTGATGCTGTAACCGGATCGGTCGCCATAAAAACAACTCCAAAAGCAAATCCCCCTATAATTAAATGATGCCAGAACTCTGTACTCATCAAGCTATAGAATTTACTGCTTTCACTTATCCATTGTGCGCTTACTACCCCATTAAAAATGAGCCCCATTGCCAAAGCCCCCAATACGGCGCTTACCATGATTCTCCAACTTCCAATCTTTGTAAAGATCAGGAATAATCCTCCCAACAAAATCAGCAACGCAGAGGTTTCTCCTACAGATCCGGGGATAAATCCTAAAAACATATCCGAAACAGAATAGGTAAGCTCTTTCCCCTGAGCTAAAGCTCCTAAAACAGTCTCTCCTGATATAGCATCAAGTTCTGCTCCTGCAGCTATCTCGTTTGCTCTTTCTACAGCACCATGAACCCAAACTTTATCGCCTGACATCCAGGTTGGATATGCAAAGAATAAAAATGCTCTTATCGTTAGTGCAGGGTTTAATATATTCATTCCTGTACCTCCAAACACTTCTTTACCAATTACTACTCCAAAAATAACCGCAATTGCAAGCATCCATAAAGGTGTATCTATTGGTACAATTAGAGGCACTAACATACCTGTTACCAAATACCCTTCTTCTACTTCATGTTTTTTGATTACTGCAAATAGAAATTCAACTCCAAGTCCTACTCCATACGAAATAATTACAAGCGGTAATACTTTCCAAAGTCCTATTGTTAAATTATCCAGAGACCAAAATTCTGAACTAAAAAAGCCATTGGTTACGGCTTCTATTTCTCCTGCTGCTAAGTGATGTTGGTATCCTGCATTAAACATACCGAAGATCAAACATGGAATTAAAGCCATGATTACAGTATTCATCGTACGCTTAAGATCATCTGCTCCACGAACATGGGATCCAGAATGTGTAGTTTCATTAGGTAAATATAAAAATGTATGGATTGCATTAAATGCAGGAGCCATTTTTTTATCCTTATATTTAAGTTTCAGTTTATGTAATTTATCTTTTAATCCCATGGCACTATCCTATTTCTTTTAACATTAGGTCTAACCCTTCTCTTATAATTTTTTGATGCGGTTGCTTAGAAACACATATAAACTCTGTAAGAGCAAAGTCTTCAGGAGCTACTTCATACATTCCTAACTGCTCCATTGCATCCAAATCATTTACCACACATGCTTTTAACAATTGTAATGGGTAAATATCCAAAGGAAATACATTTTCATAGCTTCCGGTAACCACAAAAGCCCTGTGTTCTCCATTTGTATTGGTAGTAAGCTCGTATTTTTTATTAGGGAACAACCATGAAAAAGTTAGTGCTCTGGACGGAGATATTTTATTGAATATAGGTTTGTTCCAACCAAAAAACTCATAGTCATCGCCTTCTGGAATAACTGTTATCGTATTGTGATAATAGCCTAAATAACCGTCTGGTTTTACATTTTCTCCGGTAAGTACGTCTCCACTAATTACTCTTATGTTTCTTTCGTCATTAACTCCAGAATCGTATACTACAGAAGATACTTCGGATCCTATTTTGGTTTTGAAATATTTAGGTTTTTTGACAGAAGAACCTGCTAGTGCTACAATTCGTTCTGCATTAAACTTTCCTGTTAGCAACAACTCCCCTATAATAATTAAATCTTGTGGGTTTACCACCCAAACTACTTCTCCCTTGTTAACAGGGTCGATTTTAGCAATTTGTACACTTACATTTCCTGCCGGGTGAGGCCCTGAAACACTGTGTGTTGTAATATTATTTAACCCGGCCAAAGGAGAATTTGAATTTTTACCTATAGAAACATGTACTTCTCCTTCTGTCAATTTACTTAAAGCATTAACTGCTGCCTGAAGCTCTTTTTCTTTTCCTGCCAACACATAGTCACTATCTGCTGCAAGAGGAGCTGTAGTGTACCCTGAAATAAAAATAGCTTTTGGGTCTACATCGGGATTAGCAATTACATCATACGGGCGCTGCTTAATAAAAGGCCAACAACCTGATTGTAAAAGATGGGTCTTTATGGCATCCCTACTCATAGAATTCACATCCTTTATACCAAAGTCTGTATATTTTTGCTCTTTGTCTCCAAGAATTTTGAAAGCTAAAATTTTTCTTTTGGCACCACGCACAATTTCTATTACTTCTCCACTTACTGGAGAAGCAAAAAGCATTGTCTCGTTAGATTTTGAATAAAAAAGTGGTTCTCCGGCTTTAACTTCTGCACCTTGTTTAGCAACAACTTTGGGCACAATACCGTGAAAATCACCAGGTTTAATCGCGTAAACATTGCTTCTAGTGGCATCTACAGTTACTTTTTCTGCCTCGCCAACAAGCTTAATGTCCAAGCCTTTTCTGATACGAATGTCTTTTGACATATTTGTAGTCTATGTTAATTAACTAAAAAAATCGTGCAAATTTACTAATTAAAACACGTAAGTAAAAGCAGGTTCTGCTATAAGATAATTATTTATACTCTTTCTAAATAACATTTCAAAACAAAAAACATCTACCCTTCTTTAGGCATACTTTTTGCTTATATTTACGACCACAAATCCTTGAATTATGTTACAAAAACTTAAACAAAATTTCTCGTTTTTTATAGTTTTCTTAATTACCTGTGCTAATCTTTTTGCCCAAAACATTACAAATGACGTTGCGACTGCCAGTAACATAAAAACAATCCAGCTATCTACCGGATCAGATTTTTCAGGAATACCTATACTTAAGTTGGGAGAGTCATTTAAAGTAACTTTTGACGACATTAATGGTGACGAATCTGATTATTATTATAGAATAGGGCACTATAATTTTGACTGGACACCTTCTTCTCTTTACAAAAATGAATATTTAGACGGGTTTGATGAAATTAGAATTGTGAATTATGAAAATTCGTTCAATACATTGCAGATGTATAGCCATTATACCCTAAACATACCTAATGAAGATACCAGAGGACTTAAAGTAAGTGGCAATTATATAATAGAGATCTATAATGATGATAATGAAATAGTATTTACAAGAAAATTTATCATTTACGAACCCAGTACTGTTGTAAAAGTGTACACCAAAAGATCCAGAGACCTAAAACATATAGATTCTAAACAATCGGTTCAATTTGAGATAAGTTCTCCTAATGAAATCCTAAGAAACCCGCATAAAACTGTAAAAACTTTGGTAATGCAAAATAATGATATCAAAAACGCCATTACCGACTTGGTTCCTCAATTTACCATTGCCAATGATTTGATATACAAATATGATCAGGAATCTAGTTTTTGGGGAGGAAACGAGTTTTTATTTTTTGACAATAAAGATATAAGGGCATCCAATATTAGTATACGAGGTATCGAGTTAAAAGACATCTACCATAACTACCTGTATACCAATATAGTTAGAGCAAATCGAAGATACACATACAATCCTGATATTAATGGTAATTTTGTTATTCGGAATCTGGATGCAGAAAACAATAATACAGAAGCTGATTATGTTTGGGTTCATTTTTCTTTAGAGTGTTATGAACCAACTGATGGTGGTCAAATCCACCTTTATGGTAATTTTAATAACTACACATTAGACGAATCGACCCTGCTCCAGTTTGACAAAGAACGTAAGGTATACTATAATAAAAGATTGTTTAAACAAGGGTTCTATAACTATAAATATGTTTTACTAAAACAGGATGGAACCATTGATCACGGCTTTATTAGTGGAAATTTTGATGAAACTGAAAATGAATATACCGTAATACCTTATTACCGAGCTCCCGGGGCACGTTATGACAGAGCTATAGGAAAAGGAACGGGCAACTCTTCGTCTATTACAAATTAGAGTATTTGTATTGTTTATTAAACTTTCTGAACCTTGTTTTTATTTTATATTATCTGGATTCTCTTTTTGAACTGAAAACAGATTCCTTCCTGCACCAAAATATCAAAATTCATCAACAAAAGACCTGTAGTATTTTAACTTTGAAATAACTCTAATAAATTATCTGTTTTTCATCTATTCTTCGTTAAAAAAACACAAGAGCAAATTAAGGATATATCAAGATTTTTTCCTTGAATACTTAAAAAACAAATTCAATTTCTGCATACAGGATTTCAAAGTTTAAATAGCATTAAGCAGCCTCTTTTCTGTACTCATATTTTCTTTACAATTCATTCCCCTTCAAGTCTTATTTCCTTAAAGGAAAAATTAAACCTGTTTAGAATCTATAAGATCTATAATAAGAGAAAAATTGTGGCAAAATTCAAAACAAGTGAACTACCTAATAAATTTAATAAAACAGAGCACAGTAAATATCAGATATCCAATATTATAAGCGCAAAAGTTGAACAAAAAGTTAATTTATGTTAAACTTATTAACAAACAAATCAATCCATACAATAAAATAAGTTTTGCTATTGTTCACATTTTATAACTCTCTTAAAAACAACTCATAATGAAAATTTCACTCAAAATTCATCTATTTATTATCATTACACTAACTACCTGCGATTATATTCATTCACAAATCACTTACAAATCTAATTTTCCTAATATCAGTTTTGAATTCCCTGTAGAGATTCAATGTCTAAACAGTGGCACAGATCGAATGTTTATTGTAGAACAAAGTGGTAGGATCAAAGTATTTCCAAAAATTGAAAGTGTAACTTCATCACAAGTAAACACCTTCCTTGACATCACAAATCGAGTTCAATTTTCTGAAGGTCAAGAATTAGGTCTTTTAGGACTTGCTTTTCATCCTAACTACAAAAACAATGGCTATTTTTATGTATACTACACTAAAAATAGTCCGATTTCTGGAATTTCTACCCGAATGATATTATCGCGTTTTTCTGTTAGAACAGATAATCCTAATCTTGCAGATCCCAATAGTGAGCTTATACTCTTTCAATTTGACAAAAACCAAGATAATAGTAACCATAATGGCGGCAAAATAGGATTTGGCCCGGATTCTTATCTTTATATCTCTTTTGGAGATGGTGGCGGGGCAAATGACCCTAAAGGCAATGGACAAAACAAAAATACCGTATTTGGAAGCATTTGTCGTATTGATGTCGATCTTGACGGAAATAATCCTGTAGAAAGCAACCCTGTTTTACCAAATGGAAATTATGAAATCCCAAGCGACAATCCGTTTGTAGGAACTGATGGGTTAGATGAAATTTATGCTTATGGAATTAGAAACACCTGGAAGTTTTCGTTTGACAAACCAACCGGAAGAATGTGGGGAGCAGATGTAGGACAAAATGCGTTTGAAGAAATTAACCTTATCAAAAATGGCAAAAACTATGGATGGAGTAGGTTTGAAGGCAATTCTGTAGCCAATAGCAATGTCATTATCTCAGGTTCTGTAGAACCTCCTGTGTCTGATTACAACCACAATCAAGGAGATGTATCCATTACCGGAGGTTATGTATATAGAGGCTCTAAAATTACCAGTCTAAATCCTGATATCAATTCAAAATATATTTTTGGCGACTATGTAAGCGGCAGAGTTTGGGCGTTAAACTATAATCCATCTACAGGAAGCACCTCTCGTGAATTATTATTTAAAACCAATGGATTATATGTCTCCTCCTTTGGCGTCGACACAGACGGTGAATTATATTTTAGCAGCTATGGAAACAATGCCAAAATATATAAACTTATTGATGGGAACACCTCACCCCCGGGCACTATAGTAAACGGAATCGGATCATGGGCTTCACTAGAGCAAGGAGTTAACGGAGTTGTACAAGCAATCGCATCAGATTCTAATGGAAATATATACCATGGCGGCAACTTTAGTAAAGCAGGAAGCATAGATGCTAATAATATTGCTGTGTGGAACAAAAATTCTGGTTGGTCTGCTTTGGGTAGTGGCGCAAACGGTAGTATCAATACATTAAAAATTGCCCCAAACGGTAATCTGTATGTTGGAGGAGTTTTTACTAAAATTGGCGGAATTAATGCCAATAACATTGCTGTATGGAATGGATCACAATGGTCTGCATTAGGCTCCGGAATTGATGGAACAGTTGCTGCAATAGAAACAGGTAACAGTAATGCTATTTTTGTTGGTGGAGTATTTAAAACCATTAATGGAACTACCGTAAGAAATATTGCTAAATGGGATGGCAGTAAATGGTCTGCTTTAGAAGATGTAACAAACAAAAAATCAGGAACTAATAACGAAATTCGATCCTTAGCAACAGGTAGTGATGGGATTTTATATGCAGGAGGTAATTTTGATGAAGCGGGAGGTAATACCGCTAAAAGAATTGCAACATGGAACGGATCTAACTGGGGGACATTAGGAGATGGAACGAGTGGGTTTGTTGAAGCGATTACGACTACCCCAACTGCAATCTATATTGGTGGAAATTTTGCTCTTGCAGGAAACACAACTGTAAATAGAATTGCCAAATGGAACATTGCAACCAAAAGCTGGTCGAAACTAGGTAATGGAGTTAACAACAATGTTCGCTCATTACTTTATGATGGAACTCACTTATATGCTGCAGGAGCTTTTACTACAGCTTCTGATAATAACAGTAACAAAATCGTAAACAATATCGCACAATGGAACGAAGATACCGGATGGAAAGCTTTAGGAACCAATACCAACGTTGGTGTTGATATCATCATTAACGCGATAACACTATCTTCTCAAACTAAAGAAATATTTGCAGGAGGTAATTTTTCTAAAGCAGGTGCCATAGATGCTCAAAATACTGCTTCATGGAGCAACTCATCAAATACTGCATGTGCAGCAACAGTACCCACCGGGGTATCTTCTTCTGCGGCAGGATCAAATACAGCTACTATAGGATGGACTACCGTTACTGGTGCAAATTATGATTTGCGCTACAGGCAAACCGGAACAAACACATGGACAACCTCTACAGAAAATGGGACTTCTAAAGTAATTTCCGGATTAACTCCTTCTACTACCTATGAGGTACAGGTAAGAAGTAAATGTCCAGATGGCACTGTATCTAATTATAGTGCTTCTGTAAACTTTACAACTACCAATGTACAACTTAACTACTGCGCCTCTAATGCTAAAAATACAAACGATGAATATATCAGTAATGTAAGGTTAGGAACCATCAACAAAACATCGACCGGAGAGGCTGGAGGATACAGTAATTTTACTGCTGAATCTACGAACCTAACAAAAGGAACCTCAAACACTATTGTCATTACCCCTACCTGGACCGGAACTAAATACGATGAAGCATATAGTGTCTGGATAGATTATAATCAAGATGGAGATTTTAGCGACACAGGAGAACAAGTATGGATTAATGCTGCTTCGCAAACAACCCCTGTAAGTGGTAGCTTTACTGTACCTGCAACAGCAAAAGATGGAAGTACCAGAATGAGGGTATCTATGAAATTTAATTCTATCCCTACTGCTTGTGAATCTTTTGAGTATGGCGAAGTAGAAGATTATAGTATTGTTATCGATAAGGCAACTGGTACAGATACCCAAGCACCTTCTACTCCAACAGGATTAGTAGCCTCTAATATAACACAAACAACAGTAACATTATCCTGGGTAGCCGCTACAGATAATATTATTGGTGTAACTGAATATGAAGTATATCAAGGAACTTCTAAGATTATTTCTGTTACCACAAACACAGCCAATATTACGGGATTAAAAGCTAATACAGCATATCTTTTTAGCATTAAAGCTAAAGATGCAGCAGGAAACACCTCTGCTCCTAGTAAAGAAATAAATGTCACTACTAATGAAGCATCTAGTAAATATGATGTAAAACTGCGTATCACTTTTGACAGATACCCACAAAATACCAGTTGGGAGATAAAGGATGCCAGTAATAAGGTAATACACTCCGAAGGCCCATACGAATCACAAACTGGTAGCTCTACTATAAACATTACCAAGATCTTAGACAAAGGTTGCTACACCTTCGTAATTAAAGACGCTGATAGTGATGGGCTTTGTTGTACATACGGTGACGGATCTTACGAATTAACCAATGTTACCACTAATACCGTTTTAGCCACAGGAGCTTCTTTTAACTCTGAGGAAACCAAAAATTTCTGTGTTGGCAATACTAATAATCTAAAAATAAATCCGGATGATTCTGGTTTTTATATCTATCCAAATCCTGCTAAAGACTTTATAAGGATACAACTCAATGATTATAATAATTCAAGTTTCAAAATTGTTAACAAAATTGGTCAAATAATAAAAGCAGGAATGGTATCTAAAAATAAAATAGAATTAAATGGTTTACCTTCTGGATTATATTTCATTTCAGTTACATCCGATACAAAAACTCAAATTAAAAAATTCATCTTAGAATAACTAAAATGGATTAAACAGAGAGGTTATCCAAAAAGTACTGATTAAGGAGCAAAGTCAAAATGTATTGGTCTTAATATATTTTGGCTTTGTTTCACTATAAAATAATATAAAACTTTTTAGAGGATCTTTTTACTTCATCTTGCAAGAGAAATCCATAACTCTTCCCTTAGCTTTCATGTTACCATAAAATATTATTACTTTAGCTCCCTAAGGAAACTATTAGCTAAAAAAAAATGAAAGAAACGGGAAGATTCTTAAAAGAATACCGTGGCACAGAATGTCTTAATTGTGGAGTACCTTTGGACATCATTGATCGATATTGCCATCATTGCGGACAGATCAATACTACAAAAAAACTTTCTTTTAAAGATTTTTTCAATGAATTTTTTGCCAGTATCTTTTCTTACGACTCCAGGCTTAGTCATACTATAATTGCCCTACTATTCAGACCCGGTAAAATCTCTAAAGATTATGTAAAGGGCAAAAGAGTTAGATATGCTAATCCATTTCGGTTTTACTTAAGCGTTTCTGTTATCTTTTTTATTATTAATGGATTATTTATTGATTTTGATGGCTTTAGAACAGAAATGGAAGATCAGGTCAGTGATGGAAAAGAAGCTATTAGCGAGATCAAACAAAATATATCTACAGACGATTCATTAAAGCTGAAAATTAATGACCAAATATTAGCTGCCAACGGTATTTCCAGAGCCGATAAAGAAAAGATCAGTGAGGAGGTTCTAAAGGCAGACGGGCTTTCTTTCTTGAACAAAAAGAAAAACCAACCCAAAGATGTTATCTACTATTCACAAAAACAGATTGATAGTATTGGTTTTTTTGAAAGGGGATATATACTATGGGAGATGTACAAAGATTATTACGAAAAAACAGAAGAAAAATCTGCATACAAAGCCTTATCTGAGCTGAAACATGAAAAAAACCAATTTAACAAGTACATTTACCACAGGGTTTTAAAAACCAATGCAATAGAAGAAAATTATGGACAAGAGTTTTTTGAATTTATATTTAACAAACTTCCTTTCATCATCTTTTTCTTTCTTCCATTTTTTGCTTTAGGAATCTGGCTTTTATATATAAGAAAATCTTTTAACTACATGGAGCACTTAGTTTTTATATTCCATACCCAAACCATGTTTTTTATAACGATAGGGCTATCTATTTTGATTTCTAAAATCACTAATATTAATTCTTTTTTTAATATTGCAATGCTTATTTTTCTATTTTACCTGTATAAAGCCATGCGAAAGTTTTATAATCAGGGCAGAGGAAAAACAATTGTTAAATTTGTGCTTGTAAATATATTATTTTTTATCTTAGCAGGAATTGGTTCTGTAATAACATTAGCAGGGTCAATATTTATATTTTAGTATGGTTCAACAAATTACCAGAGGCATTAAAATTTCGGTGGATACCACCTTTGAAGGTACTTTTTACAAGAACCATAAGATTCATTTTGCCTTTGGGTACAGAATAACAATAGAAAACCAAAGCAAGGATTCTGTACAACTCACCTCTCGTTATTGGGAAATCAAAGATGCCTTAAACAATACTGAAATAGTAGAAGGCGAAGGTGTTATTGGAAAAAAACCAGTTCTAAAACCCGGTGAATCCCACACCTACAATAGTGGTTGCCTGCTTAGCTCTCCTTTTGGGGCTATGAAAGGACATTACAATATGGTTAATTTTACATCCACCCGTAAATTTCAGGTAATGATCCCCGGATTTAAGTTAAGCGCCCCTTTTGCTCTTAATTAGTTATACCTATTTGTTCCAGTCTTATTTTGTTTCCATTTTGCTCTATATGGCAATACAAACAATTTGAATCGTATACAAACCGATATTCTTGTTTAGGATTCAATCTACTTTCTTTAGCAACAAAAAGACCTTTAAAATCTTTTTCTCCATATTCTGTATATCTTGTAATCTCAAATACATTCTCTTCTAAATACTCTTCCAATACAAAATAAGCACTACTTCCTGTACCTGAAAGAAAATGAGCTTTATCCAGCCTATTATTGCATTTTTTTATACCCTTATCTTTTGTTTCAGGAATCTTTTTATCAAAATAATTAGTGAGGTTTTCTTTAAAAACCGATCCCGGGTATACTTGTAGCCTGCCATCTTTTACTTGGTAAACAGGAGTGTTCAACGCTGCCTTTTCTACATTACCCAAAGGACTTGGGGTAAACAATTTATTCCTTAATAATGGTCTTTTAATTTTTATTTGATCGGTACTGCTTAAAATAGTATCTGTTACAATTCGAGAACAATTGCTGCCTGTTTTACCAAAAGCTTTGTATGGGATACTGCCCATACTTTGAACAGACAAAACATATTTTTTTGCTTTTTCATAATCGATATAATCACAAACCGAAGCCACAAGGCGTCCGTCTCCATGGGTTTTTTTGGGGTTTGCCTCCAGCCATAACAAAAAATCTTCGACATTGCTTAGTTTATAATCTGAGGTTATTATGGCTTTAAAAGGAATTTCTAATTCGATATCTGTAACTGCGCTTCTTACTCTGCCATGGCCTTTTGGGGTTATATATCTTCCAAAATCATAATATTCGGCATTCCCTGTTCTATTTTCAATAAGCACAAAAGCTGCATGCCCCGCTTTTATATAATTATTCTTACCTAACCCCAAGGCTAAAAGAAATTTCACCGAAGGTTCATCAGAATATTGCACAAAGGTATCTGGAAAAGCAAGTACAATTATTTTACCTGTATAAGTCAATATTTTATAATTTATACTATTTTTTAGGCTGTTATAGCTTCAAAAACAACAGTGGTTATTTCTTTATTCTGTAGATTTTCATGTCGCATCGAGAGTTCTTCTTCTGTTTTGACAATCTGTGTAATGCTTCTGGTTTTCAAAAAACCTTTGTCTATTTGTAAATCTTTATTTTTATCCCCTATTCCTGTATTTTTATGAAAATCCAAAAGCGTATCAGGGGCTACAATGCTTTCTCTTTCAAAAGTTGTAAACCATTTTTCACGTAACTCTTTTACATCTTTAGTATATAATGTTGAAGAAGACCATATATGGCTTTCTTTTTTTAATCTTCTAAAATGTTTTTGATCCCCATCCCATACTAATTCAAAAAACAAAAGATCTGACTTCCAATTTGCTGCAACTATAGTAAATGGTTCAATACCCTTATAATTATAATCTAAAATTGCTTTTTCCAAATCATTAGCTTCTAATAAATCTTTGACTACT
Organism: Aquimarina sp.; assembly: GCF_977115655.1. NCBI lineage: Bacteria > Pseudomonadati > Bacteroidota > Flavobacteriia > Flavobacteriales > Flavobacteriaceae > Aquimarina > Aquimarina sp. The sequence continues at coordinate 6,083 of NZ_CDSBKO010000051.1, read as the reverse complement.
ACGCCTCTGCTTTGTCTGTAAGAATCCAATCTTTTATGAGCCTCAAACCCTCCGTTAAGCAAACAAATCATGGTGTTTTTATCACTAAGACCTATCCAGGTTCCTCCGGCAACAGCATCTTTGGGGAACAACATTCTGGTTTTATTTACCTGATAAAACTCTGGTAGCAGTGTTTTTCTATCCAATGCTTCATCACGGCTAGAGGTTAGTATAAAATTATTTTCTTGAATTGGGGTTAACGTAACTGTACACATAGATTCTGGGTCGGCTAAATTTAACACAACTTACAAAAAAAATATATAATACCATTTTAACTTTGAAACAGCACTAATAAATTATTTCTTTTTCATCTGTTCTTCGTTAAAAAATATAACCGTAACTACAGATATGCTTGATACCAGATCAAGTCTGGCACAAGCTTTTTGCCTTGAATACTTAAAAAATAAATTCAATTTCTATACGCACGATTTCAAAGTTAAAATGGTATAACACACATACAACTCTTTATTGTCAAAAGTGCAAGCAGTAGATTTATCAAAATATATAGTCAAAGAATACAAAAAAAATATAAATTCACAAATTAAAGAACATATCTCGAAAAAATTGGGCGCTTTTTTTATGGATAATACTCTAAAATAGCTTTTAGCCTATATAATTTTCTATCTTTGCTAACCAAAAAAAAGTCTAAACATAGACATATCTTACTAATTTAAATTAAAACACAACATCATGGGAAAAGGTTTTTTTCAAGTTCCTACTGCAATAAATGAGCCTGTAAAATCGTATGCTCCGGGAACACCTGAAAGAGAAGAGGTTCTGGTAACATACAAGACAATGTACAATACCACTATAGACGTACCTTTATATATTAATGGTGAAGAAATAAGAACGGGAAACACTGGTACCATGTCCCCTCCTCATGACCATCAACATATTTTAGGAACGTATCATAAAGCTGAAAAACAACATGTGCAAAAGGCTATTGATACTGCTCTGGATGCAAGAAAAAAGTGGGCAGATCTGGCTTGGGAACAACGTGCTGCTGTATTTTTAAGAGCTGCCGAACTTATTGCCGGTCCATACCGTGCAAAAATAAATGCTGCAACCATGCTTGCCCAATCCAAAAATATATATCAAGCAGAAATTGATGCTGCCTGCGAGTTTATAGATTTTTTACGTTTTAATGTAGAATTTATGACTCAAATTTATGAAGATCAGCCAGATTCTACTTCTGGCGCATGGAACAGATTAGAATACAGGCCTCTGGAAGGTTTTGTATATGCTATTACCCCGTTTAATTTTACAGCAATTTCAGGAAACCTACCTGCAAGTGCTGCTTTAATGGGAAATACCGTGGTTTGGAAACCAAGTGACAGCCAAATATATTCTGCAAAAGTTATTGTAGATATCTTTAAAGAAGCCGGGGTACCAGATGGTGTTATCAATGTTGTTTATGGAGACCCTGTAATGATTACCGATACTATTTTGGCTAGTCCTGATTTTGCAGGGATTCATTTTACCGGAAGTACACATATATTTAAAGATATATGGGCAAAAATTGGTGCTAACATACATAACTATAAAACGTATCCTAGAATTGTTGGAGAAACCGGAGGAAAAGATTTTATCATAGCACACTCTAGTGCAAATGCAAAACAAGTGGCAACAGGAATCTCCAGAGGAGCTTTTGAATATCAAGGGCAAAAATGTAGTGCAGCATCCAGAGCCTATATTCCTAAAAGCCTATGGCCCGATGTAAAAAAATATCTTATAGATGATGTTGCATCCTTTAAAATGGGATCTCCAGAAGATATGAGCAACTTTATTACCGCAGTTATACACGAAGGATCATTTAATAAACTTGCAAAATATATAGACCAGGCCAAAAACGATACGGATGCAGAAATCATTGCGGGAGGTAATTATGACAAATCCAAAGGGTATTTTATAGAGCCTACAGTAATAGTTACAAAAGACCCAAAATATACTACTATGTGTACAGAACTGTTTGGTCCTGTAATTACAATTTATGTTTATGAAGATAACCAGTGGGCAGAAACATTAAAGTTGGTTGATGAAACAAGCGAGTATGCATTAACAGGAGCTATATTTTCTACAGATCGTTATGCTGCTGCCCAGGCTACCAAGGCACTAGAAAACTGTGCAGGTAATTTTTATATCAACGATAAATGTACCGGAGCTGTAGTTGGACAACAACCTTTTGGGGGTGCCAGAGCATCCGGAACTAACGACAAAGCAGGATCCTATCTTAATTTACTACGTTGGGTATCTCCTAGAATGATAAAAGAAACTTTTGTTTCTCCTTCTGATTACAGATATCCTTTTTTAGGAGAATAAATGAACGTACTCTAAATAAAAAAGCGCCGGTTGGCGCTTTTTTATTTATTTTTATAACACATTACAAAGCTCTAATTTTACTTAAAACCACATACATCTTATTATTATAATGAAAAAAATACTAATTGCAGGAGGAGGAATAGCCGGGCTTGCAACTGCAAAAGCACTTCAAAACCAAGGATATCAAATTAAACTAATAGAAAAACAACCAGATTGGCAAACTATTGGAACAGGGTTGTACCTTCCTTCTAACGGAGTTATTGCCCTTGACAAATTAGGACTAGGTGATATTGCAAGAAAAAAAGGTTTTCTTATAAGTTCTCGTAACATAAAAGATGCTAATGGAAAAACGATCTTAGATTTAGATCTTCAAAAAATATGGGGAAGAGAAAAACCATGCCTGGGAATAAAAAGAAAAGTATTGCACGAAATTCTAATAGAAGGAATATCTAACATAGACATCTCATTCAACACCACAATTAATACCCTAAAAATCAATCCAGATTCTGTAACTATTGAATTATCTAACGGTAACAAAGAAGAATACGACCTAATCATTGGTGCAGATGGGTTATACTCTACAACCAGAAAATTACTATTAGGAGATATCCCTTTACGAAAAGTTACTGCCCAGGTATGCCGTTTCATGATCCAAAAACCAAAAGAAATTAATTCATGGACTTTGTATATTAGCCCTGCAGGGCAATTTCTTATAATCCCTGTTGATAATGACACCGCATATTGCTATGTAAACAGAAAAACAAGAGGTTTTAAAACTTTTGACAAAGACCAATACATGAATCCTTTTAAGGGATTTGCCCCCCCTATTGCCAAAATCCTTAAAGAATGGAATCCCGAGGATGCATATTGGAATGATCTGGAAGAACTACCTAAACTTCCTGAAATGGGAAAAGGAAGGGTTGTTTTGACAGGCGATGCTGCACATGGAATGCCTCCTTTTATGGCACAAGGTGGTGCTTTGGCCATAGAAGATGCCATAGTATTGTCCGGCTTGTTAAAAACCGAAGACTGGAACACTATTGCTCCTGCATTTTCAAAAAACAGAAATGACCGTATTGATTGGACCAGAGCCCGTAATCAAAAACGGGAAAAGCTTTCTAAACTACCTTTTTGGATTGCTAAAATGGGATTAAAAAAAGTAGGAGAAAAAAATTGGACTGAAGACTACAGACCTCTTTCAAAAACTCCGGATTGGTAAGTTTAAACAATACTCGTATCTTTTTTTCAAATACTATATTACAAATCAAACATGATTATCAGACCCGCTAAAATAGAAGACTTGCCTGTACTCCTCGATTTTGAACAAAAAATTATCGAAACCGAACTACCAATGGATCCAACGTTGATACAAGACAAAAAAATAAACTATTATAGTATCCGGGATTATATCCTTTCTAATCATACCGAAGTTTTGGTTGCCGAAATTGATGGTAAAGTCATAGGTAGTGGTTATGGGCAAATAAGAGATCGGAAAAATTATTTTAAACAAAAACAACTTGGATATATTGGCTTTATTTATGTGAAAGAAGAATATAGAGGTCAAAGTATTAGTCAAAATATTATTCAACAACTTTGTCATTGGTTTTCCTTAAAAAACATTGAAGAAATTCGTCTTACCGTATATAACCAAAATCCAAGAGCAATTAAAGCTTATGAAAAAATCGGATTTAAAAAGCACATAGCAGAAATGCGTTTTAACCTTAAAGAAGACATGAGCTAAATTTTATGGATTTGTAAATTAAACTCTGTCTGTTGTTTCAAAAAAATCCTCTTCAAAATAACCAGACAGTTCGTACAGCTATCATATCCAGACAATCGGGAGCAATCACTAGCTTACAAAAACTTAGAAACGAAGATCAACAACATATTCTAACTACTATTAATGCGCTCATTCGGGATGCTAAAGCACGTAATACATACGCATAAAAAAACCAGCTACATTAATGTAACTGGTTCTTAATATTTATAAATCCGTCTTTGATCATTCCGCTAAGTCAGGAGACTTTGCGGAGCGGGGATTATTTAGTTTTTCCATTAGGCCACCATTCAATTGAACGGCCATCATCAAAAACAACTTCTTTAACAACCTTTTTTTCAGAATCTAAAAAGGCAATGAATGAATTTACAGAATATAAGTTATTTCGAAAATCAAAGTTTTTAGTCAAGTCTTCTTTTGAAATTGCATCGTGATACCAGTACAGGTTAACAAAAACTAAATTTTCATTTAACCCTGAAAAAGTAAAGATCAATGTACTTTCATTTCCCGTTGATAAATCATAAAGGTTATCAGAATACAACCCTTTATATTTTTTATTTACTTTTCCTTGGATTTCTGTAAATAGATTAGCATCTATATCTAATTTTGAAAAAACACTTTTCGCTATTTTTTTTCTAGATGGGTGATTTTCCATTTTCTTTGATAGAAAGTCACTGAATTCAAAATCAACATAATATGGGTAAACAAGGTATTTATCACCTAATTTTTCAGGATACTCACTAATAATTTTAGCATCTAATATTTCTGAAAAAACTCTTTTTTCATCACTACTACCAAACCCACCACAACTAGCCGTTATAATAGCGAGTAAAATAAATAAACTCAATCTCATAGTTTTAATTTTTAGGTTTGATCTTTACTTGAGGAATTAAATATTCATTCCCGTCTTTTTTAAATAGAAGGCTTGATTGACCAAATTCAGTATTCTGACCTTTATATCGTTCTCTAGTAGCAAGCCCTAATTGTTCTCTAAATCTATTTATCCTTGTTACATTAGCTCCTTTTCCTGGTTCACCTCCAAATTTATCTTCAAAACGTCCTCCTATTTTATCCTTTTGATCTTCTGGGCTATTAAAGAAACTTGCTCCAAATTTGGTATGTAACGATTCGTGTAGAAAAATCATCCCAGTTCCATAAGTTGCTGGATCTAGTCCTTGATCTTTTAAACCTTGTTGAACTCCATTAATTTCAGAAGCATCCAAATAAACTTGTCCTCCGGGAAAACCATCAGAACCCTCATTAGTTCCAGATACTGTTACCGTACCTCCATCACCTAAAAGATGACTTACAAATGCACCTGCTTCAGTACAATCACCATCACATTCTCCAGAACCACTTAGAACAGTTCTACCATCCTTTGTTTGGCTTTTAGATACTTTTTGACCAGATATATCTGCTAAATCTATCATAAGATTGACCAATAACCAAGCATCTCTATTTTGTTGATCTTCGTCTTTATCTTTATTATTAGTTAAATCAGTTACATCGATCTCTTCTCCGTTAGGGTCAATAAAATAGGTTGGATTATTCAATCCGTAAGTAAAAGGCGATTGATCATAATACTTCTCTGCTTGCGGATCGATATTAAACCACTTACCAATAGCAGGGTCATAATTTCTAGCAGTAATATCAAGCCATTCTAAACCAAGTTCATTTTGTTCTTCTTTATCCCCAAAACCATAGTTATGTTTTCTACCATTCACGGCAAAATTATATCCTTGGTGTTGCAATCCAAATGGATAATAATTCTTCTCCTGTACGATCTCATATTCTTCTGCACGGCCGTCATTGTCCAAATCTTCTCCTACACCTTCTAAGTCTATTTTACCGTCTTTGTCCTTATCTGAGTACGATAATCTAATATTCCCCAAGTGGTCTTTAAACTGGTAGACATATTTATATCCATCTGCTTCATGCTCCACAATGC
>NZ_CDSBKO010000050.1:0-44160 GCF_977115655.1 Aquimarina sp. | reverse complement strand
GCGGTAATCTTGTCGAACATAACTGGCTCTTTACGACCATCTCTTTTTACTACATACATATGCTTTTTTGGTTTTTAAATTTTCTTTTTTTGTAAAGAAAGTGATACTAATTCGTGTTACTATTTTTATTATTAAAGAGTCAAAAAATTATACTGTACCTAATTAATATTAGATATTAAAAAGAAACCTCCAGATTCTAAAACCCGAGTGATTCTATAAGTAAAATATAATATATGACTCGCCCCTTTTGTTCTTTTTTATAAAGCTTTTACCAAGCTGTATCAAACTGAGCTAATCCTGTAATAAACAGAAGAAATGTTTTTGATTAGCTCAGAATGAATATATTGTTTGTTTTGAAAGATTTTATATTAAAAATCTGCGTCAAAACTTATTTTATTTTCTTCGGTATCTTTATTTAGCACACCTGCTTTTTGATATTCTGAAACTCGTTTTTCAAAGAAATTAGTTTTTCCTTGCAAAGAGATCATATCCATAAAATCAAATGGATTTGCTGTACCGTATTTTTTTTCGCATTCTAATTCTACCAATAACCTGTCGGTAACAAACTCCAGATATTGGGTCATTAAATTAGCATTCATACCTATTAAGCTTACAGGAAGAGATTCTGTAATAAATTCTCTTTCGATAGTAAGGGCATCGACTATAATTTCACGTATTCTATCCTTTGGGACTTTATTTACCAAATGTTTATTATGAAGGTGAACTGCAAAGTCACAATGTACTCCTTCATCTCTTGAAATTAACTCATTAGAAAAAGTAAGCCCTGGCATTAGCCCTCTTTTTTTCAGCCAAAATATAGAACAAAATGCTCCGGAAAAGAATATTCCTTCTACTGCTGCAAAAGCAATTAAACGTTCTGCAAAAGAATCTGATTCGATCCATTTTAATGCCCAATCTGCTTTTTTCTTAATAGCAGGAAAATTATCTATCGCATTAAACAGAACATTCTTTTCTTTCTCGTCTTTAACATAAGTATCAATAAGCAATGAGTATGTTTCAGAATGAATATTTTCCATCATAATCTGAAAACCGTAGAAAAACTTTGCTTCACTGTACTGTACCTCATTTACGAAATTTTCTGCAAGGTTTTCGTTTACTATCCCATCAGATGCTGCAAAAAAAGCTAAAATGTGTTTGATGAAATATTTTTCATCATCACTTAACTTGGTTGCCCAATCTGTAATGTCCTGATGCAGGTCGATCTCTTCTGCCGTCCAAAAACTAGCTTCTGATTTCTTATACCACTCCCAAATATCGTGATGTTGAATAGGAAAAATTACGAATCGATCTTTATTTTCTTGTAAAATAGGTTCTACAACACTCATCTTAAATTTCTTTAGCTTTTTTGTAATTTTTTTCTTTTCAAACGGTCTTACAAAGATCAAAAAATATGTTAAAAGTTCTACCAAAAACTAACAAACGTTTTCAACAAAGTTTTCAACACGAAGGTAAACAGAGGTAAAAAAGGAACAATTTCAAAATTACACATAAAATACTGTTTATCAACAATTTATCTCTTTATCAAAAATCCCAAATTGATTAGTAATTACCTTCGGAAACCTCCCGTTTTCCACTTACTAACCGTGTTTTTGGGGTCAAAAAAATAAAAGGGAAAAACATCGATATTTACGGGTAAACCGTAATTAAAAAAATAAGATATTTTAACAAAAAAAAGGTGAAAAAAGATAGGATTTTATGTTCGAATATATAAAACAAGGGTTATTTTTTTAAACTTGCTGCTACATTTTCAAGTTCTGTATACCAATCTTCTCCAAATTTTCTAACCAAGGCTTCTTTTACAAATTTATATACCGGAACTTGTAATTCTTTACCTAGTGAGCAAGCATCATCACATATTTCCCATTTATGATAATTAACGGCAGAAAACTCGGTATATTCTTGAACTCTAACAGGGTACAAATGGCAGGATACTGGTTTTTTCCAATCTACTTCTCCTTGGTTATATGCTTCTTCTATTGCGCATAAAGCAGTTCCTTTTTTATCAAAAATCACATACGCACAATCTGCCCCGTCAATCAAAGGTGTTTCTAACTCTCCATTTTCGGTTTTTACATAAACCCCTTGCTTCTCAATAGCATCTATACCTTCTTTTCTTAAATAAGTTTTTACTATGGGGTAAATTTCTTTAAGTTTATGTATTTCTGATTCTTCCAGAGGCGCTCCTGCCTCTCCATCAATACAACAAGCCCCTTTACAGGCATAGAGGTTACACATAAAATCCTTTTCTATGATATCCTCAGAAACTATGGTTTTTCCTAATTGAAACATGGTACAAAGATAATTCTTATACTATATATTTTTACCATTTATTCATCTTTTTATAATACCTTTATTCAATAAAGTCTAATTACATTTGCATAAATTTTTGAAACTTTTTTTATGAACTTCGACCTGAAAGAGATATTAACAGCTAGTATGATTCTGTTTGCCGTAATAGATATCATAGGAAGCATTCCTATTATTATAGACCTTCGTAAAAAGGTAGGGCATATACAAAGCGAAAAAGCATCTATAGTTGCTGCCATAATAATGGTTCTTTTTCTTTTTGTAGGGAAAGAAATTCTAAGTTTAATCGGAATAGATGTTAATTCTTTTGCTGTTGCCGGGTCTTTTATTATTTTCTTTTTAGCGATAGAAATGATATTGGGCATACAGTTATACAGAGATGATGCCCCAGAAACCGCTGCGGTTGTCCCTCTTGCCTTTCCTTTGATTGCTGGTGCCGGAACGATGACCTCTATACTTTCATTAAGAGCTGAATACCATACAATTAACATTATAATCGCAATTTTAATCAATATTGTTTTTGTATATATTGTTTTAAAATCTTCTCGTAAAATAGAAAGGGTTTTGGGTAAACAAGGAATTAATGTGGTTCGAAAAATATTTGGTGTGATTTTACTTGCAATAGCAGTTAAGTTATTTGCCACAAACATTAAAGGTCTTTTTTAAACCAACAAGCTCATAAGGTAAACTTTTTAAATATATTTTGTTTTTAAGTAAAGCTCTGGAAAATTAATTTTTCGATGAAATATCAAAAACAGGAACAATAAATACATGTTAAATGAAATATTTTATATACATATTAATTGCTATTGCAATAAGCTTAATGATTTACAACACTACGTATATAGATTTTGATAATTTACTGGTCAAAGATAGCAGGACTGCTCTTATAGGTGTATTTTCTTCTGCCTGTGTGGTTGTATTACTGTTGATTTTACTAGTATCCAGAAGTATTCAAGAAAAAAAGAGGGGCAGATAATCCTTTTATAAAAAACCTTATGGGCTTACCGGATATACTTTGCTGAAAACATATTTTGTTTTCAGGGGAAGTCTCGGGGAGTTGCTCTTTATGCGGGATTATACCCTTTTATAGAGTAAGGGATTAAAAAACAAAAAAACAGGCAATAATTGCAGGAGGAATAGTGATTACGGTTAATATCATGAAAAAATTATGTAATCTCCTAAACAAAAGTGCCCGAAGCAAAGATTTTTTAAGCTTTTTGTCTTCAGAATTACGATATATATGTTCTCGAATTATGTCTCCTGAGACATAAGAGGTATCTACCAAAATATCGTGCTTTAAAAAGATGGAAGCACTATTATCTAATAACCTGAAAGCAACTGCTATAATAAAAAAAAAGAGTGGTGAACAAATCCCTATAGCTATTAAATATTCTTCAAATTCTGACATATTAGAGATATAAGTTATTCTTTTTGCGCAAGCACCACTACCTTATTAATCATTGCATCATCTTTATTTATTATTCTTTCAAATGCGCCGGTACCAAAAAGTTGTTGTGCCATAGTAGCTTTTAAGTATTTTTTTAATTGTTCCTTATAATTCTTTAACTCTATTTCTATACCTCTTTTTTTTGCATATTTTAAAAATTCTTCTGCAAACTCATCATCGATATTGATTTTTTCATTAAACTCATCTTCAGACAAATTATTGTAATATTCTCTATCTTTATCCAGTTTTTCAAATACATATCCCCCCATACGACCAGAGCGTAACATATAGTCTAATGTTTCTCCAACGCGTGTGGTGTCTTTGCTTATAAATATATCAGGGATAATCCCTCCTCCACCATAAACAATTTTACCTTTTGGGGTTTTAAATTTTAAAGAATCTGCTACTTGAATACTATCTGCACTCTGCAACTCTCCGTTTTTATATCGTTCCAGATATTCATTAAAGTATTCTTTATTTCCATTGCTGTAAGGTTTTTGTATAGATCTTCCTGTAGGTGTGTAATATCTTGAAATAGTTAGCCTGACTGCGCTACCGTCTCCTAAAGCCATTTCTCTTTGCACCAATCCTTTACCATAAGATCGTCTGCCTATAATAACTCCTCTGTCATTATCTTGTATTGCTCCTGCAAAAATTTCACTAGCAGAGGCCGAATTTTCATTAATCAACACATAAACTTTACCTTTTTCAAAATTTCCTTTACTGGTTGCGTAGTTCTTTTCTATAGCTCCTTTTTTGTTTTTGGTGAACATAATAAGAACATCGTCTTTAAGAAATTCGTCTGCCATTTTTAATGCGGGAGCAATAAACCCTCCTCCATTATCCCTAAGGTCAATTACAATCTTTCTGGCTCCTTTTGTAATTAGTTTATTTAAAGCTGCTTTAAATTCTTTATATGTAGTTTCTGCAAATCTATTTACCTTAACATACCCCAGATCATCATTTAACATATAGGATGCGTCTACACTTTGCAAAGGCACTCGACCTCTTTTAACAAACACATCAAACACTCCTTTACCTTTTCTAAAGATTTTGAGCTGTACCTGGCTATTTAATTCTCCTTTCAGTTTATTTGCTAATCCTTCTCTTACAAGACGTTCTCCATACAAAGTATCTTTGTCTGCCATTAAAATCCTGTCTCCTGCTTTAATCCCGGATTTTTCACTAGGCCCGCCTTTTATAGTACTAATTACAGATATTGTATCTCTGTACGGGTAATAACTAACTCCAATACCAATAAAATCACCTTGCATACTTTCTGTAACTCCTTCGAGGTCTTCAGGGGGGATATAAACAGAGTGTGGATCCAGATTTTCTAATATTCGGTTTACGGTAACTTCTACTATACTATCTGTATTGATCTCATCGACATATTCATAATCGATATAATCAATAAGTCTGTTTAGTTTTTCTTTTTTGGAATTATACGAAAATAATTTTGCTGATGGGTTGCTAAAATTTAGTTTACTGCCCAAAAACACCCCGGCACCAACGGCCAGTCCTAAAAATAAAGGTAAGTATTTTTTTGAATATCCCATTTATTCTTCTAAATCTGTAATCTGTTCAATTTCTACCCCTGCTTTTTCAAGAAACTGCAGGCCAGAATTATCTTTATAATCCAATTGATATACAATACGTTTTATTCCTGCCTGGTGTATTAACTTACTACATTCTTTGCAAGGAGACAAGGTTATATACAGTGTTGCTCCGCTACAGGATTGTGTAGAGGATGCTACTTTAGAAATAGCGTTTGCTTCTGCATGTAACACATACCACTTTGTATACCCGTTTTCATCTTCGCATGGGTTTTCAAAACCAGTTGGAGTTCCATTAAACCCATCAGAAATAATCATTCTGTCTTTAACAATAACCGCACCAACTTTTTTTCGTTCACAGTGAGATAATTTACCCCACTCATTTGCTATTCTAAGATACGCTTTATCATATTTAAGTTGCTTCTTTTTGGACATACGGCAGAAAAATAACAAATGGATAACAATTGAAAATACGAATATATTATTACGATGTGGCAAATACAACCTTAATTATTACTTATTCACCAAATTTTATTTGCAATAAGCATAGGGATTACCATTCCTATTACAATCGAAGAAATAACCAGTACCCAATCTCGTTTTGAAAACCTAAAGAAAGTCTGAAATATGAAACTAATAATCAAAACAAGTAGTACAATAACTATTTGTGCTGCTTCGACTCCTAATGCAAACTCAATTAATGGTAAAATTTTGGAGTTTACATTACTGCTAATCGCCCTAAAATAGCTTGAAAAACCGAGTCCATGAATAAGTCCAAAAAAAACAGTTACTCCATAAAAAACTCCTGCTTTACTATTTTTGGAAGTGTTTTTTGCTGTAAAAACAGCAAACAGACCTGTTATTAAAATAGTTAGTGGTATTAGAAATTCTACTAGTTTTGAGTTTACCGAAACTACATTATATGATGCTAAAAACAAAGATATGGTATGCCCAAGTGTAAACAGTGTTACCAGTGCTAAAATTCGTTTCCAGTTATCAAATGTATATCCTACAGTAAGTACTATTAAAAACAAGATATGATCATAAGCATGCCAATCCAGCACATGACCAAAGCCTAGCTTTACATAAAGCCAAAATTCTGACATAATTATTAGGTTTTGAGGTGTGGGTAGCAATGTACAATTAAATATATGAACAATAAAACTCATAAAAAATTCTTATCAAAAATTTAAGAGATAGTTTGCTTGCTTCAAAGATTTACTTCTGTTAGTTATAGCATTTAAAAAATCACTGATTTGGTTTTTTTAACAACATTGTGCTTGGATGCTCAATTAAAACTCCTGCAAAAAATAAAAAATCTCCTGTATTTGGGGATATTCTCTCTATTCAAATAGAATAAAAATACTTACATTTACTATGTAAACAGGATTAACCATCTATTAAAAATAATGCTTGTTTTTAATATTTTATAATTAACACAAAAAGCAATTCATGAAAAGCACTAATATTAGCACTATTCTTCAGGTAGTAGCGCTCATTTTTTTGATTATTATTGGTTACATGACTTTTAACTCCGAATCTAACTGGAAAATCATAAAATCTGAATTGGACAAGGCAAGAGATGAATTAAAAGTATCCAGAGATACTTTGGCTGTAACAAAATCTAATCTGCAAAACTCTATTCAAGAACTTAAAAAAATGAATCTTCAAAAAGATATCATTATTAGACAAAGAGATTCTTTATTATTTGACTTTAAAAGAAAAAATGCTAAAGACTGGAACGAGTTGGAGGCCATAAAAGATAGTATTTTTAAAAACAATAAAAAGCTAACCGAAGAAAAAGCATTACTTGACAGGCTTTTTGGTCTGGAATAAACTATTGGATTATTTGATAATCTTATAGTAATTAATCAAAAAATAACGCACACATTTTTAAAATCATGAAAAACTTATTTATTTTTCTCTTTCTTGGGCTATTTACATGTTTTTCTTATAGTCAGGAACCAGACTCCTTAAAAGTTATTGAAATTCCTGAATCTTATGCCGATAGGCAAGGACAGCCTTTTATGGTAAAAAAAGATAGTTTATATCTGTTTCATACCCCTGACATCTATCTGGTTAACAAAAAATCTTTTCTTGCATTAGAGAGTTTTTATAAAAACATGAGCAATCGAAATGATATGACAAATGCTCTTTTAGAAAATTACACAAAAACTCTTAGGCGTAATTTGGAGCTTGAAAGTAAGTTAAAAATAAACTTTGATGAAAATGATGCTTTAGATAAGGCGGTTTACGAAAGAACCCAAGCTACTTTGAGTAATACTCAAAAAGCATTGGACTATACTATAAATAGCTTGGAAAAAGCGACAAACAGTCTGGATCTTGTAGAAAAAAACGTGAAAAAACAACGAAGAAAAGGGGTTTTCGAAAAAGTACTTATCGCTATAGGGGGTATAGGTGTTGGCGTATTAGTTGGTGTTTCTCTTTAATTTTTACCCCACTACCTTCTTAAAAACCTGATTATCTGAAAACTGTGCTCAAAAAAACACATTCTTATAAATATATCCGTAAGCTTACTATTGGGTTAATGGTTTATCCTGAATTTTTTTTGACAATAATTTGATAACAAAAGTCTTGGCAATTTTAATGTATTGTTTTTCAGGAAAATTCTTATAACCTCCTAGTTTTCATCAATAACTCTTAAAATATAGTTGTATCATTACATTATAAATACAGTTTAGCTGTTCCTTTTTTATTATAAGCAATGAAAAACAACTCTCAAGAAACATCCAATTTAAAATTAAAAGACAATAATGAGACTGAAATAGACACTATTATCGTTGGTTCTGGCGTTGGAGGGCTTGCTTCTGCTATTTGTCTTGCCCGTACAGGACAACGTGTATTAGTTTTGGAACAGCATGATGTTCCGGGAGGTTGGTGTCATAGTTTTTATTTGAATGGTTATCGTTTTACACCGGGAGTACATTATGTAGGCTTATTAGACAAAGGGCAATCTACAAGCGAATTATATAAAGGCCTGGGAATAGCAAATGATATTGCTTTTTTTAGAATGAATACTAAGGGGTATGAACATTGTTGGATTGGAGATGAACGCTTTGATTTTCCTGCTAATTTCGAAAAACTATGCCATTCGTTATCGCAACGTTTTCCTAAGGAAAAGAAAAATATTGTAAAATACCTTACCATGGTTCACACAGTGAGTCGCCAAATACAACTAATTCCTAAAATAAAAGGTTTTTGGGATCACGTTACGATTCCTTTTCGCACAAAATACATGGGTAAATATGCTTTATTTAGTTTAAAAAGAGTTATTAATTGGTATCTCAAAGACCCATTGCTCAAAACGATACTCAACATGCAATATGGAGATCATGGATTACCACCTGGCAAAGCAAGCTTTCCTTTGCATTGTGCTGTAATGGACCATTATTTTGATGGTGGTTTTTATCCTATGGGAGGAGGAGGTGCCATAGTAAAGGCAATGACCAATGTTATCAAAAAACACGGTAGTGAAGTACGTACCAGTCAAAATGTAAAACGTATATTATTAGAAGGAGAAAAGAAAAAACGTGCTATTGGAGTTGAACTTGAAAATGGAGAGCAAATTTTTGCAAAAAGAATAATTTCTAATGCAGACCCGGGAAAAACGTACCTGGATATGGTAGGCAGAGACAATATAAGTAATGCACTATCAAAAAAACTGGATAAAACAAAATATTCATGCACATCACTTATGTTGTTTTTGACAGTGGATATGGATCTTCGCAAAGCAGGACTCGATTCTGGCAATATTTGGATGATGCCTAAAAATGGTGACATGGATGAGCAGTTTGCAGAAATGCAAAGAATTGACATTGAACAAGGTGATGAATTTGCAGGTCTTTTTATAAGTTGCACAACTCTTAAGGACCCGATAAGCTTTGATGGCAGATATCATACCATAGAAGTTATTACGTATATTAATTATCAAGCTTTTGAAAGGTTTAAAGATGAGGATAAAGAACGTTCTTCAGAATATTTACAATTCAAGGAAAAATTGATTCAAAAGTTTATTAATAGTCTTGAAAAAGTAGTTCCAAAAATCAGTAAGCATATTGTACATAAAGAATTAGGCACTCCAATTACTAATAAATATTATATAAATTCGACTAACGGGTGTGTATATGGTACTGAAAAAAGTTTACGCCATATAGGGCCTTTGGCTTATAAACCAAAAAGTGAGATCGAAAATTTATATCTGTGCGGTGCTAGTATTTCATCTCATGGAGTAGCGGGAGCAAGTTATTCTGGAGTCCAGACTGCTGCAATAATACTTAAATGCAGACAGGATGATCTTATTGCGCCAGATGCTAATATAAATCAGGATGTTCGTATTTATGATGCCGAAGACTCTTCTGATTATCCAGACTGGATGCTACGCAAAATAGAAGTTAAAAAAGCACGATTGACCACCGACAGTAAAAGACCTTCTTCTAATTCGTTATAATATTTGTTTACCTTTATTAAATTTTCAAAATACTCGTTTTTGCATTTTCAAAAAAAGTTATTCTGTTTTTCTTTTATCGATAACAATTATTGGTTTTCTGCTTAGCACAGGAAATTGAAGTTTTTGAATGTCTTTTTTATTGTGAAATTCAATTTTTGGAGATACTCTTAGCTTTGCTCTAAAATGATCTTTTATATCATGAAGCAAATCGTCTGTAGGATTTTGCGTATCTATTTTAATTAAAATTTCATCTGTACCTATTTCATTATGAAAAATCTCGATGATATAATTTTCTACTTCTTTAAAATCATTGAGGATATTATCCATTGCGGGAGGATACAAAGTTGTTCCTTTATATTTTATCATTTGTTTTTTTCGTCCAATCACAGGTCCCAAACGCATTGTATTACGCCCGCATGCACAGCCCGATGTATGCGCCCTTACCATATCTCCTGTTTTAAACCGCAATAATGGCATTGCTTCTACCCCCAAAGTGGTAACGGTAAGCTCTCCTATTTCGCCAGAAGAAACAGGAGTATTGTTGTCGTCCAAAATTTCTACGATAATAAGTTCTGGATGATGATGTCCTCCTTGTTGCTCACTACACTCTGTAAATGCAGTATTCATTTCTGTAGAGGCATAGGTAGAATATAGTTCTATATTCCAGTTTTCTTTTATGTTTTTTGCAAGGGTGTTTAAAGAAAAATCTTGATTTCTAAGAGGTTCTCCTATACAAATAGCACCTTTTATCCCTGATGCATTAAGATCAATATCGTGTTCTTTAGCATATTTAATTAATTTCAATAAAAATGATGGAACAACAATCAGATAGGTGGGTTTAAACTTTAATATAGAATCCCATTGCAATTCGGGAATACCTGCTCCTACCCGTATGATTCCTGCCCCTAACTCTCGTGCACCCAGAAAATATGCTAATCCTGCCATAAAGCGCCTGTCTATAGTGGTCATTAATTGCAGTACATCTTCTTTTTTTACGCCTGCACAAGCAAAAGAGATTGCTTCATTATATGCCAGTCTTTTTAAATCATTATCTGTTAATGCAAAAGTAACTGGTTCTCCCAAGGTTCCCGAAGTAGTAACATAATCAATAATTTCGCTTCTTGGCACACAGATAAAATCCTCATTAAACTGTTGTAATTGTTCTTTGGTGGTAACTGGTATTTTAACCAGATCCTCAAGCGTATTTATCGTTGAAGGAGTAATATCATGTGCTGCAAAAACACCTTGATAATAGACAGAATGCGTATCTAAATAAGATATTAATTTCTTTAATTTTTGCTCTTGTACCTTTTTGATCTGAGCTAATGGTGCTTTTTCTATTTCAGGAATCATTTTTTTAATTTCCTTTTTAATTTTTTAATATACGAATCTATCTCGCGTTTATCAGGAACTGCCGTAACCTCTTTATTTTTTGCCTTTTCAAAGGCTTGCAATGCGGCAGTATAATATTGTTTTTCGTAATAATACTTCCCAATTAAATAATATACTTCCCAATACTCTGGATTGACCTTCTGAAAGGTCCCAATAAAAGCGGGATCTAACATTTCATTGTTATCAATTGCTTTTTGAAGATCTTTACGTAACCGTCTGTAGTTTTCGTAATCTTTATATGCCTTAGTAAATTGAAAAGGGTCTTTTTCAATATTTAATTCAGATTGAGATAATGTTGTTTTTGTATGTTTTTTATTAAAAATATCATTCAGATTATACGCAACAAATTCTCCTAATTGATATGGATTTGAGGATACCCATACCATACGATCTTCTGGTTTAAAAACAATACCATGATGTGCCAATAATTGATTTAGCGCTTTTTCATTACCATATCCAATTTGTTTGTTATCTAATCCTTCTTTATTTCTTAAAATATCGACAGCAATTTTTGGAGTTACTTTTGGCTCCTGTTGCAATAGTTCCTGCATCCTTTTATAACGATATAGAGAATGACTTTCTGCAATTTGTTTTATATTGTTTTGGTCCTCTTTATAAACATCGCTTTGAAAATGATTAGAGCAAATTAATTGATTAGAGTTAGAAACCTCATACACTCCAAATTTTTCTGGAGATACTTCTATTGTAATCGCTTTTTTATCTTTTGCACTTCCTATAAATATAGATTCAGATACAAAAACCTCTCGTTTTTTTGCAATTGCAATAGCTTCATTTATAGTCGAAGCATATTGCAAAATCTCACGAGTTACAATGGATATTGGTGTTTTTGCCAATAAAGGTATTTTAGATTTTCCTGCATTAATAGTAACGGTAAGCCCATGTTCATTCATTCCTGAGACTACTCCAATCATTCCTCCCCAGGTTACCGACATAAATTTATGACCCTTGGTTGGGCTTACAAAAGCAATGATTTTATCTTTGGCAAAGTCGTCTCCTGCATAAAAATCGAAATTCCTGCCAATGATTAAATCTCCATCTATGGTTTTTTCTCCCCAAGCAGCAAAAGAAGAACATCCTACCAGTGCTAAATCTTGTAATGCGTGCCCTATATCGTGAGCTCCATGAAGGTAAAGTATTCTTAAGTAGTTATCTGCTATATGATTATAGTCGTTTGACGCATATTTAGAAAGCCCATATATTTCTGCTTTATACTCTGAAGGAACATGCAAATACATTTTCCTGTTATACCATGCTACTATCTTTTTTAACAAATATTGCTTTGTTTTTGAAGGCACCAATTCTTCGACCTTAGATAAAAAAACATGTTCTTGTTTTTTGAATAGTTCTTGTGTCAGGCTTCCGGTCAATAAACCTATTTGTAGCGGGTCACCTTCTACATAAAGCTCCCATAGTCCTTGTTTGTTTTTACCAAGAAAGTTGTTTTCTATAGTAAAGGCAGAATCTGAAACTTTTATTCTTTTTTGAATAGAGGAATCATATATACTAACATCGGGGATATCTTTTATTGATTTAGAAACCCCACAGGACAGCAATAAGGAATACAGTATTACTGCATATAAAAACCTATGCAAAACTAGTTTTTTAAATTTCATACTATGCTATTAGGTTCTTATTTGTTCGGTTATATGCTAGTTGCTCTTTATAATCCAACCATTTTTGTCCCTTAGTTGCTCTCATTATATTATCAAAATGGCGCATAATAAATACATTGTACAACATAACTGCAATACGTTTGGGTTTTCTGGGCAATGCTCTAAGCGTCATAGAAAATCCCCCGTCAAGATATTTTATATAATGCCAATATCCACTTGGCATATACAAAGCATCCCCATGAGTCATCTCTGCTTTAATCCCTTGTGCGTATTTTAGAGCTGGATATCTTTCAAAATCGGGGTTGTCCATATCTATTTTATCTATATTATGAATAGAGAACGGAACTTTGTACAGGTATTTTGTTTGCTTGGGAGAAAATAACATTACGCTTTTGTTGCCATGAAAATGGAAATGCATATTATCTGGTAAATCAATATCATAATGCATGAATACTTTTGAGTTTTCTCCTCCAAAAAATAAAGCAGGTAGTCGTTTAAAAAATTTTAATCCAATATCGGGGTATTCAAAATCTGACAACAACCCGGGCATATTATCCAAAATATTGTAAAAGAATATACGCAAATCTGTGGGTTCGGTTTTAAGAAGTTGTATATAATCATACAATTTCATTTCTTTTACAGGATTATACACATTTTGTTTTCCTTTTGCGGGTTCGTTATTATATAAAGGAACAACTTGATCTCCTGCCTGCTTTTGAATATAATCCAGGTTCCATTTTTTATATGCTTGCCAGTTTTTGGTTAAACCTTCGATCAAAACAGGACGCTGTGGTTTATAAAACTGTTCTATAAATTCTTGTTTAGAAATATTTGTAACCCGTACTATTGGCGTAATTTTAAATTGCCCCATATCGCCTGATTTTAAATTATTCTATTACTTATTAGCTTTTTGTATTTTATCGAGTAAATAATCTTTTCCTACTATTTCTGAACATGTAGTAACTGCACTAATGGTGACGCCCAAAATACCGTGCATGTTTAAACTCTGTCCTGTAAACATTAGGTTTTTTATTTTGGTTCTTGGAGACAAAAAGGAATGCATTGGTTTATTTACATCCTTAACGTATCCGTACATTGATCCTTGATTACTACCAATATAATCCCTGTATGATAATGGTGTTGATGTGTACATTTCTTGAATACAATCTTTTATATCAGGGAATTTTTTTTGTAATTCTCCTATAATTTTTTCGGCTTTTTCGGTTTTAAAATCTTCATAAGTCTGTCCTCTTTCGTTTTTGTTTGCTACAGTATTTACTGTATTTACCCAAGGCTCTACCTCTTCATAACGCATATATGCCATTACGGCAATACTATCTCCATATTTATCTGTATTTTTATTGACTCCCATAGTCATCATATATCCTTCTGGCCAACTTTGCTGCGTATAATTTTGTGTGTCCCAAACCCTATCCGGATGATTAAAATGGTAAAAATTTTTATTTTGATAGGCAAATGTGTTTGGTTTTAATACGATATATAATGTAAAAGCAGCTATTGTGCTTTGAATTTTTTTGACTCTGTTGACGTATGATTTCCTAAACTTATCTTCTCCTGCTAGTTGCAAAGTAAGTTTTGGTTCTATATTAGAAATAAACAAATCTCCACTTATTTTTTTGCCATTTTTACATATTGCCGAGATAATTTTATCTTCATTAAATCCAAACTTAATAACCTCATGGTGTTTGTATGTTTCTCCACCATGTTCTTTTAATCTTTTAATTAATACTTTTGTGATCTGGCTTCCTCCATTTATACATCGATAGGAACTTTCGATATATGAATTAATACACAATGCATGTACATAAAAAGGGGTACGATCACTATCCCCTGCATACAGATAGTTTGTACCGGCAAGAACTCCTTGTAGTTTTTTATTATCGGTAAGAGAATTGATATACTCTTTTGCGTTGAGTTCAAAAATCTCACTGTCATCAAAATAGGGTTTACCTTGTTTTAATTGGTAAAGCGGGAATTTACTGCACGTATCTTTTAATTTATCACAATAGGTTCTAATAGCTTTTTCTTCTTCTGGAAATTGAGCGACTAAAACTTTTATAAAATTTTCATAGCCTTGGGCATGCTTGTACTCTTTTTCGTCTCCTGCAAAGGTTATAATATCAAAACCATCTTCGTCCAGCTTTTTCAGTTTTAAATCTTCATTAATATTAAGGTATTCAAAATATTGATACAGGTTTTGTCCTTCAGACAACCCTCCAATATAATGTACTCCTGTGTCAAAAATTGTTTTATCTCTTACAAAGGTTTGTAAATTTCCGCCATATTGATTGTTTTTTTCTAATACACATACACTGTATCCTTCTTTGGCCAAAATAATTGCAGAAACTAATCCACCCAAACCGCTTCCTACAATTACTACATCATAATGCTCTTTCATCTACTTATATTTGTTGTATGGATTAGATAAAATTTTAAACGATTAAAACAATCATTACCTTTTGTCCTTAAGTATTTTTTTAATCGTGTTGGTTTCATTTTTTTAGTTTTTTTATTTTTCCAAAATAGCCATATTATCTATTTTGTATTTAATTTCAAATCCCAGATCGATCATCGTTTGTATGTATTCATCCCGACTTTCTTTTAGTAAAATTATCTGCTTGATTTTACTATCTAACACTTTTTGCAATTGATCTTGTGTGACTGTTTCTAAATTTAGAATAAGAACACTTGCATCATATAATAATATTTCTTTTAGGCTATCCTCGCAAATAATTTTACTATGATTATTTGTTATATAACTATTTTTAACTATTTGTCTACTATTTTCTTTTTGAATATAATTAATAATTTTTCTGTCCGGACCATCTAAAGATAATAGAAAGTCTAACTGTCCCGAATCTTTTGACAAATGAATTATATTCTCTCTTTTTTCGATCGTATCTATGATTTTTTTATAATTTGCTTTATTGATTTTTAAATCTTTTTGCACTTCTTTGTAAAGAATATCTCCTTTATACCTGTATTCTTCAAGAATAATATTATGAAAGTAGGTATCCTGCTCTATCTCTTTTCTAAGTTTTTCAAATTCGTTTTTAAAATATGCTCCGATTTGTTTTGTTTTTTTAGTATAATTTTCACCAAAACCAGTGTCGTTTGCTTTTATCCTGTCGAGTATTTTGATGGTTATACTACCGTCTTTGATAATAAAGCTTCCTTTTGGGAGTACCTCAGAATTTCCATGAATAAGTATTGGAATAATATCCAACTCAAATTGTTCTGCAAGATAAAAAGCTCCTTTATGAAATCGTTTAATTTTATTGGTATCCGACCTTGTTCCTTCGGGAAAAGCTATAAGTGAGTATCCTTGTTCTATTTTTTTCTTTAAATGTTCCAATCCTTTTTCTATACCATTAGATACGGGATAAAAACCAGCCAATTGTACTGCTTTTCCAAAAATGGGAGAATTATATACCCAGTCATTTACCAGAAAAATCAATTTTGGATACAACATACCTATTGCCAAAATATCTAAAAAAGAAGTATGGTTTGCGATAATAACTGCCGGTTTTTTAAAGGTTTCATTACCTTGGTTTATGATCTTTTTGCTTACAAAAGGATTTGTATACAATACGGATCCCATAAACTTTGACATTATTTTATGAAACCATTTCATCTTTGTTTTTTTGGGTAATGGAATAATTTTTATCAAAAACACGCTAAATAAAGAGAGCAACAAACCTCCTAATCCATAATATCCAAAAGAAAGAACAGAATGTAAAAATAACCTAAGTGTTATAGGTCTTTTTGTTTTACTCCCTATAAAAAGGTTAAACAACAAAGGTTGAATTGTAAATGAAATGACAATTGCAGATAATATTCCTATAATAGAAAGCAACGATATGGTATAAAGTGCCGGATGTTTTGCGAATATCAAAACACCTACTCCCAAAATAGTGGTTATAACAGATAAAATAATGGATGTTTTATGCGTTGCCACTGCTTTTTCCCCCGTTCTGTGCTCATGTAACAACCCATTGGTCATAAAAATACTATAATCGATTCCCAAACCAAAAATAAAGGTGGAAATTATAATATTAAAGATATTAAACTCTAAGGAAAACAATCCCATCAACCCTATTGTTAACAGCCAGGTTAGTGCTATCGGAATACTGGTTACAAGGGTTAGAGATAGACTTTTATAAAACAACAAAAGTATTAGCAATACAACAATCAACGAGTAGCCAACCAATTTGTTAAAATCATTTTTGAGGTTTCCCAAAAAGGTTTCGTTTATATGTTTTCTATCAATAACTATGGTTTGGGACTGGTCTTTAAAAATATTTACTATATCTTGTATGTTTTCATCTTTTACTTTTACGAGCGTTGTTACCGTAATAAAATCATCTTTTGTTGTAATATAATCTGCAATAGAAATCGTTTTTAGGTCGTTATAATCTATAATTTCAAGAGGTTTAAAATTGGATTCTAAAAGGGTATAAAATGCATCAAAGCTATTAGGTTTAAATCCTAGTTTATTTCCACTCTCTATAAGGTTTGCTTTTGTATTTGCTATTGTATTGGTGTCCCAAAATAAATTCCACTTCGAAATTCTTTCTTTTTGAGTATTTTTTGAATGAATTAAAGATCCGACAGAGCTAAAGTCTATTACTTTCCCTTCTTCTTTAAGTATTTGCAGTTTTTTGAAGATACTATCATTTACTTCTAAAGCGTTTTGCTGCGAGTTTGCATAGGCTGCCAAATAAATCGATTTTGAAGCAATGTTGGTCAAAACATCCAGCCTTAGTTGTGCTTCTTTCAGCTCTTTTGGCTCAAAGTTTAGTTTTGAAATATCCTTGTTAAATTGCACCCGATCATAAGTAAACAAGCTTACTGCCAACAATAACGTTAATGCTATAATTGCCCATTTGTTTTTATGCAAAGGGTATTTTGCTGCACTATCAATCAACGTTGTTTTTGATTTTTTTTGAGAAGTACCTTTATATACCTGAGGTATAAAAATCAATGCAAAAAGAGAAGACCCGACAACACTAATTGCTGCAAAAATACCTAAGTCCTGAAGTGCTTGTGAGTTTAAAAACAATAAGCATAAAAATGCCAAAGCGGTAGTTAAACTACTCATCAAAACCGGAGTGGTTATTTCTTTATATACTGCTTTAATATTAGTGTTATTTCTGATATGTGTTAGAATATGGAGAGAATAGTCTAAAGTAACCCCTAATAGCACCGAGCCAATACCCAGGGATATTGCCGAGATTTTTGCGCGAATTAAATATAAAAGAGCGATTGCCAATAGCCCTCCAAAAACTGTTGGCACAAATAAAACTAACGGAATAGTGATTTTTTTATAGAAGAGAATTAGTATAACCAATAAAATAACAATGGCTATACCTATGGTTAATTGAATATCTTGTTTTATTTGTCTGGCATTTGCTACGGCTATTAAAGTGCCTCCAAAATATTCGCTTTTGACTTTATCTTTAAAAAGATTGTTAAGTTGATTGTTTATTTGATAAAGATCTTTTACAAACGCAGCATTTTTGTCTGTCTCACTAGATTTTAATTTAGGAGTTATAAATAACAGAACATGATTTTTGTCTTTACTAAGCAAAAAACCATTGTGCAATGTAAAATCATCCCCAAAACTAAGTTGTTGTAATTTTTTTAATGCAATGAATGATAATCCAAGCGGGTCTCTTAGGATATTATCTTTGGCTATTATTCCTGTTGGAGAAACTAAAGTTTTATAATTACTATTGGTTATAGCTTCTATGCTATCTTTTTGAATTTTATTATGAATAACCTTATAATCATTTTCTTGTAAAAAAAGAGGTAGGTTTTTATATACAAAATCCAAAATATTAAAGATTTCTTCTTCTTTTACTTTGCCTTGAATTTGTTTAATGTTTTGTCCTGATTTTATGGTAATACTGTCCACTAATTGCGAGGCATATCGCGTAAGATCATCCACCGACCCTTCAGGTTCTCGTGAGATATTTACAATAATTTTGTCTGCAAAATTTACTGTTTTTAGTACTTTTTGGATTTCAGAAGTTTTATTGCCTGAAGGGATGAGCTTGGTAATATCCTCTTCAAATTCAATTTTTGAAGCTACAAACAGCAAACAGGACATAATAATAACCAGTATACCAAAGCTTACGTTTTTTTTGGGTGAAATAGATTTATATACGCTATAAAAAAAGCTATTCATTATGATGTATTGTTTTTTTATGAAAAATTGCAAAAAACACATAGCCTAAAATCCCAAAAATAATTGCAGAAATTATGGCCAAAGAGAAACTACCTACAATATATGTTTTAAGATGCTTAAAAGCTTTAAAATCTATAGATATTTCTTGTATAGTATAAGAGTTGTCTGTTCCCAGAACAAATTGTCCAATTTTAACGCTTGCATATATTATAAAAGGAATAAAAGGTGGCAAACTTACATTAGAGAACCCAAATGCTATGACTTTGTTTAATTTTAAGGTCATTGCCAAAAAAAGGACCAAAACTGTATGAAATCCCCAAAAGGGGGTAAGGCCAATAAAAACTCCCAGAGCGATTGACAATGCTTTTTTTCTTGGTGAGTCCTGATTTGCTAAAAAATCTTCTACAAAGAATCGTTTAATTCCTTTTTTTTTTAGGTTCCGAAAAAGATTTCGCGGTTTAATGTATAAAAAAGTAACAATAACCAGCCAGGTATTAAGGATGCTTATCCTTGTAAAGTCTTTAAATGGTCTAAAATGAGAAACTCTTTCTGTTTCATCATATAATACCTTAACAGGAACGTTTTTTACAACAACATCCCTCCATGCTGCTTTTACAATAACTTCGATTTCAAATTCAAATTTTGTGGTATAAAACTTAATATCCTTTAATTTTTGTAATGGATATAATCTGTAACCAGATTGGGTATCTTGAAGTCGTATCCCTGTTTCTACCCAAAACCAAAAATTAGAAAATTTATTTCCAAAGCTACTTTTTTTAGGAACACTTTCCTGACTCATATTTCTTGCGCCAATAAGTAATAGGTTTTTATTTTCTGCCTTTTCTAAAGCTGTAATAAAAACCGAAATATCTTCTGGAAAATGCTGCCCATCAGAGTCTATAGTAATCGCGTACTTAAAATTACATTTTTGTGCGTGAGCAAACCCTACACGTAAAGCATTACCTTTTCCTTTGTTTTTTGATAAATGAATTTGTTGGATTTGAGGATATCTCTTTAGTATTTGTAGCGTAGTATCTGTTGATCCATCATTTACAACTATAACATTACTGGTATAAAGCAATACACCGTCAATAACCCTTGTTAATGTTTTGTAATTATTGTAAGTAGGAATTATTACACATACGTTAAATAGGTCTGTTTTTTGTTTTGTATATTCTTTTATCACTCAATTAGAAGTGTTTCAATATTTAAGGAGTCAAAATTACTGCTTTTTCTTCATCACTAAAAGCTTTCGATTGCAAAATATACTCCTTGATATGGTTTTTTAAAATTTCGTGTTTTATAGTTTTATATTGCTTCAGTAAAAATAATTTATCTTCTTTTATATTGGATTTATACTTTAGTAATTTAGGTGTATTTTCTTGTATTCCTATACGTATAAAACGAGGTTCGATAGCATTTGGTGATTTATTTATGGCAAATTCTATATAACCAACCCCTTCTATAAATAGTCTTTTTTTTTCTTTAAGATTTTTTTCATACCTAGCCTGCAAAGTAATAGCAGCTCCTTTATAAGCTACCAAAACAATATCATCGTCTTTGGTAATTGCAGATAACTGCTTGTTTAGTGCTGTTACTTTTGTTTTATCATGAGCTGCTTCTTTATACGCATTTCTAATGGCATCCAGATCTACAGGCATAATAATAAAAAACAGGGGCAGGAACAGGATTAAAAATTTCATGTTATCAACTTACTTTACTTTAAAATTTGCAGTTAATTTTAATGCTACTGTATCTTCAAATTTAGTTACATTTTTTACTTTATAGCTATCCTCTGTTTTGGTTATATCCAGGGTCAAAACCAAATCGGGATTTTTTTCAGGATTTATAATAGCCATAAATTTGATATTGCCCGAGGATTCCATAAACAACTCTTTATTTACAATATCCTCTGTTAGCTCTTTTATTATTTGCATCATACATACGCCCGGGGTAACAGGATTTCCTGGAAAATGCCCTTTAAAAATCTCGTGGTTTTTGTTGATAGTAATCGTAGCTGTTGAAACATTATCTACGGTTTCTAATGTGCTTGTTTTGTAAAAGTCCTTTAGTAGCATAAATAACTAAAAATTAAATCTGTATGACAACCCTAGTTGAAAAACTTTGTTGAACTGGTTTTTTTCTTCGTACAAGGATTGTTCTTCTGAAAAATCATGAAAGTCTCCAGAAAAAACATCTAATGTACCTTGTTTATATCTAGCCTCTATACCAAGACCATTTTTAAATTCATAACCCAATCCTACAGCGATTGAGATATCTATAAAAGTAATGTCATTACCTTCTTCCCTGTTTACAAGACTTACCGGAGTATCATCAAAGTCAAAATCAAGACTTGGGGCAATTATAAAATGTAACCCTGTACCTTTAACGTAAAATTTATTTGCTGCCGTTATAGAGATATAATGAATTTCGACATCATCTGCGTTAAAAAGTTTAGTCTTACCTCCTTGGTTTGAATATCCAACTTCGGGCTGAAGAGCATAAAGCTTTGAAAATCTAATATTTATAAAAGCTCCTGCATACCCTCCTAATTTAGTTTCTAAACCTGAATTGGAAAGGTTGGAGATATTGGCTCCTCCCCGTAACCCAAAAGATGCTTTGCTTTGAGCGGACACTATTCCTAAAGTGCTAAAAAAAATTACTGTCAAAAAAAGGTTTTTCATTTTCAAATCGATTTCAAATTAATGGTAAGCTTTAAGTTTTTATGATTTATTTCTATTAAATCTGCAATAAAATTATCTGTGCTTTTAAATGTAAAAACTACTTTTTCTTTTCCTTTTCCTGATCTAATAATTTTGTGTATTTGATTATTGATTGTATAATAATAATGTTTTTTATTATAAATCTCTGTTTCAAAGACAATATAATTATTAAAGGTGTACGAATTTAAAAACAGGGGGGATTCTTCAATCAACACTTTAAAATCTTTTTTTAAGATATGGATCAATATCTTTTTATTAATATCCTGCAGGATATAATTTACTTTAAAGTCTTCGTTAATAAATGAAAAATCAAAAATTTTGTTTCCCATTTCTGTAGTAAATACTACACGATGATTGTTATCTGTAATTTTTTTTACAATAAAAACCCCGCCAAAATGCTTGTTATACAGATCAATATTTGCTTTATAAACATAGTCTTGGTTTTTATCTGAAAAGTATATGTTTTTAAGGTCTGAATCAGATACTTTGTTTTTTACAAAGTTGTTTTTATCCGGATATGAAGCGCATCCCATCAAGAAAAAACAAAAACTAATGAGCAAATACCTCATCTGGCAGAGAAGAATTTAATATTCTATTAGTAAATACTATTTTTGTATAATCATTTGAAGGTTCTATCATTTTAACCTCAACTACATCTCCTTCGGGATTGAATGTTATATAAAATACTTTAATATATTTTTCTAATTTTTTGTCTTTAGGACTAAAATGAACTTCGCTGTTACCTTGTTTTTTATAATAGTTTATAATAAACTCGCTATCATCAAACATATCTCCTTTTACACTGCTAACAATGAGGTTGTTCAATTTTTTGAATTGCTCACTAGAGCCTATGTCAATATTGCTTTTATTACCTTCGTCATTAATGTAAAGTTTTTCATTTTTAAATACCACCGAGTATTTAAAAGGTTTTACATATTCCCATTTTACCGTATTTGGTGTTTTAAAAGCTAGTTTTCCTGTTGTAACAATATCGTTGGACAAAAAATCCAAATGTTTAAATTGTGTAAAATCACTAGATATGGTTTTTGTTTCTATAGCGTGGGTTTTTACTTTTTCTTTTAAAGCTTTAGCTTCTGCAATACTCATTTTGGTTTGAGCGTTCAGAGCGGTAACGATAAATAATAGTATGAAATAGACAATTTTATGCATGTGCTTTTATCTTAAATAAAGAATCTATGGTTACTGATTCTATATTTTGTTGTTGTAAAAATAACAATAACTGTTCCAAAACAACAATTGTTTTTAAACTAGTATCATGAAGTAAAATAATATCGCCTCTGGATATTTTTTTTGTAATTCGTTTTAGTACTTTATCTGCACTCCTTGATGTTGTATCCAGTGACCTGATACTCCAGCCAATGGATTGCAAACCTGTGGTTTTTAATGCTCTTTTGATCCTTGGGTTGGTCACCCCAAAAGCTGGTCTGTAAAATTGCATGGTTACCCCTATTAGTTTTTTTGTCAAAGTATTTGTTTGTTGCAGCTCTGATATTACTTTTTTTGTGCTCAAAAAACCAAAATAATTAGAATGTGAGTAGGTATGATTACCTATAGAGTGGCCTTGTTGAATACAATCTTTGACTAATTCGGGATACCTTTTGATATTCTGTCCTATACAAAAAAAGGTAGCTTTTGCATTATATTTTTTTAAGAGTTTTAGAACCAAGGGGGTAAATTCAGGATTCGGACCATCATCAAATGTAATAGAAACCTGATTTTTTTTAATATTCTTGTTAGAGTTCAAAGATTTAAAATGATAGTTCCACTGTATAAATACAGAACCACAGACTGTAATATTAAACCAAATAAGGGCTAATATAAAATAAAACCACAAGGGTACATCAACTACATAATTGGTTATAAGTAAAACCAAAAAAACGAGCGCTGTTATCGTATTGATGTATTTAAAACTTAGCATTTACGTAGTAAAGTGAAGCTATGATTTTCTCCCCTGTACTGATTGTACAACAAAATAGTAGTATAGTTGGATCCCGGAGTTTTATTTATTTTGGCTATTTCTGGCAGTTTCTGTGTTTTTAATATTTTTGAAGCCAGCCATATCCCAAAAGAGGATGCTGTATGAAACTCGCCACACAAATGTTTATAGTACACTTGCTGGGTATCCTTAAATAACCCTGAACTTAATTGATTGTAAAATGTATCATCGTATTTTACGTCTCCATTATTTCCTAGTACAATAATATCTATATCCTCAACATTTATATTATTATCTTTTAAAAATTGTTGCGCGGTATTTAAAATCTCAATTTCTGGTATTATATTATAGGTTTCTATTGCTAAAATTTCTGCATAACAAGAATCTTGTTTTTTATTAGATAACACAAAGAAATTTGCGCCTTCACCAAAAATTGCGCCTTCTGTATCAGAGCTTAATATTTTGGCAGTTTCAATTTTTTCTGGCTTAATATGATTAATAAGTTTATGGATCGTTACTGTATGGTCTCCATGTTCATCAACCCCACCAATAAGGATTGCATTTGCTTCGTTATTTTCTAATTGTAATTTGGCATCTAATAATGCTGACTCAAAAGATATGCTTGCATGTACATAAGTAAAATTATAGCCTTTGCACTGAAGTTCTAAAGCTATTTGCCCCCCTACTGTGTTATGTGTGGATTGTATAAAGGATGTTGGTGTAAGGTATTGTTCTTCATTATCTATAATTGCACTAACAAATTTTTCTGAATCTCTAACGCACCCCATACCTGTACCTGTAATAATAGCATCTACATTTTCTAAATTAGCATCTTTTAACGCTATTTTAGAAGCAACAACCCCCATTTTAATTCCTTTTGCCATTCTGCGTGCTGCTGCCGGATTGATGTATTGTTTATAATCCGGATTAACCACAGAAATTACGTTATTGGTATACGTTAGGGTTTCCTCTAAAAAAATATTGTTATCAAAAGTTTTTTGAGATGAAATAGATCCAACACCGGTTATATAGACTTTCCTCATATATATTTAACTAAGCAACATTTATACAAATATCGGGCACTACGTTTATTATTGTTCTTTCGAAAAAATCAATGTAGAACAATTACCTCCAAAACCTAAGGAATTAGACAATACTGTTTTCAACTTTTTTTCTTTGAGTTTTAATTGAGGGGTTATATCCAGCTCTTTCATTTGGGTCTTAAAATTCAGATTAGGATAAATCACATTGTTTTGAAGTGCCAATACCGCATATACAGCTTCAATAGCTCCTGCTGCTGCAAGAGTATGCCCTGTATATGCCTTGGTAGAGCTAAAATCGGGAACCTTGTCTCCAAACACTCTTATAATTGCACGTCCTTCAGACAAATCATTATTTCCCGTTGCGGTTCCGTGTGCATTGATATAATCAATATCGCCTGATGTAAATTCTGCAATTTCCAAAGCTTTTTGCATTGCTAAAGTTGCCCCGTCCCCATTATCTGAAGATGCTGTTTGGTGATACGCATCATTTGCATTTCCATATCCTTTTACATATCCTAATACCTCTTTATTTTCTGCAACAACAACTTTGTCTGATTCTAATACTAAAAATGCTGCGGCCTCACCCAAATTTAAACCTTTTCTATTTTCGTCAAAAGGAGTATTATATGTGTCTGATAATATCATTAAGGTTTTGAACCCGTTAATAGTAAATTTTGACAAACAATCTGTACCGCCTACAACAACTCTGTCTAATTTACCGGATTTGATTAATCTGGCACCAAACATTATAGCGTTTGCGGCAGAAGAGCAAGCTGTGCTTATGGTGGTAACCAGGCTTTTTTTGATTCCTAATTGTTCTGCTATTTTTTGAGTAGAATCTCCAGCATGATGCCCTTCGATGTATTTTTGAATCTCTTTATTTTTGAGATAATCGTAATAATAAGCTTCTGTTTTATCCATCCCGCCAACACTGGTGGCCGAAATAAGCCCTGTTTTATATGTGTTAATATCTAATATCCCTGCGTGTTGTACAGCCTGTTTGGCTGCAATAGCTCCTAGTAATGCTGTTCTGGAATAGTTATTATCGGGGGACAATCCTAATTGTTTTTCTAACTCAAGATTTGTGGATGCTATTTCACCAACCATAATATCCTCCTTATGAATGGTATTAATTTTGGAAATCCTGGAAATTCCTTTTTTACCATTTATAAGCGATTGATAATTTTCTTCGACATTGTTTCCAATAGAAGAAATTATTCCCATTCCGGTTATAGCAACACCTTTATTCATTTAATAAACAATATAACTTATTTATTTTGTTCTGTGCTCTGTAATATATTTTGCCATTACTTCTATCGATCCAAAAATTGCGCGCCCTTCTTTTGGATCTGTTAATTTAATTCCATAGTTTTTATCCAGCATCACAATAAGTTCTAATGCATCAATCGAATCCAAACCTAAACCATCACCAAAAAGGACATCGTCATCTGCAATATCTTCAACGGTTATATCTTCTAAGTTTAATTGCTCAATAATGTTCTTTTTTAGTTCTTGTTTTAAAACCTCCATATTATGTATTATATAATTTTACTATATTTTTTTTGGTATGTGCTATAGTTCCTTCTTTAGAAACCAAATATAAAAACGCTTCATACGTTATTCCATCAAACTCTACCCAACCGCAAAGTACTTCGCTGGCTTTGTTTGCAGACAGCAAACTGTTTGTGTAGTCTAACAGATATTGTGCATTAAAGCTGTCAAAGATAAAAAAACTATTTTCAGAATATAATTTATGTTTAATACTTATCTCCCCAATACAAATATTGGGCAATGTATATACAAAAACTGCGGGGCTTGGATAATAATTATCTTTATCCTGAATAGATTCCTGATGTTTTTTGTCGGTATCTAAACTTGATGATTTATTTGAAAACACTATAGCAATGTTATTTTCTTCTTCGGGATTTAGTTTTTCTTTGCTTAATAAAACTTCGGATGCCAAAAAAGCTAGTTTGCTTAGCCCATCCATTTTAAAAAACTTGGGATATTTGATATCCATACTTCTGTACGCTGCTTTTATAAATTCTAAAAAATCAAAAGATTCTTCACAATTATACAACACAGATTTATTTAATGCTACCTTATTATTTTTTATCTGGCTAAATGATTTTATGTAATAATTGGCATTCATAAATCAGTTACTTTTTTTTACAAACAAATATGGTATGATATTCTCCAACCGCTAAATCTTCTTTTATGGTCAACCCAGCTTGGTCTACCAGTTCCATCAATTCGGTTGCTTTATACATTTTACTGTTTCCATTGGCCAATACGGTAAAATATAAGGATGTAGCTTCTAAAATAAACTTAGCATTATCAAATTTTTGTCTGTCTGTATATGTTTCCATAATTAAAAGCTCTGTATTCTCCTCCATGGATCCAACACAAACTTTTAATATTTTTAAAATTTCATCTTTAGAAAAGCAATCCAAAAACTGGCACATCCAAATAACATCTGCTCCTGTAGGGATTTTAGGGTTTTCTGACAACCAATCTATTTCATGCCCTGAAACCCGATTTTCAAATCCTTTATCTTTTACATTAACCAATGCTTTTTTTAACTGCCCTGGCAAATCAATCATTTTTATAGATACTGTTTCATTGTACTTGCAACCACTAATTGCAAATTTTCCTGTATTGGCTCCAATATCAAATATCAATCCAGGGTTTTTTCTAAAAACTATTTCTAGGGCATCTTGAAATATGTCATCAGAATAGTGATGGTCAAATTCAAACCAGGATTTTTGTACTTCGGGAGTTAATTGTGACAGGCCTTCGTATATAGTATCCCAGTTTCCTAATTCTTTTAATCCTTCTGGTTTTCCTTCTTTAATAGAATCGTTTAAATGGTACAGCCCTTTATAACACACATCATTGGTGAAATTAATATTAACGTCGACCGTTTTATTATATGTCAAAAAATAACCAATTGTAGTGATCTCATATTTGTTATCGTCGTTTTTGATAACAATATTTGAGCTTTCGGCAATTTCTAACAGAACTCCAATACCATAAACGCTAATGGATAGTTCTTTGGAAATATCCTCTATAGAAATCCCTCCTTTTTTTCGTCTATTAAAAATAAGATCTAGAACACCTAGTTTTCTTAATGAAATTGTAGCTTGAAAAACAAAAGGCGCAAAAGCTATTTTTTGAGCTTCCTGAATTGCATCTATAGCTTTTATCTTTTGAATTGACATATCTTTTAGAATAAATTATTTTACTTTTTGAAATAATACTGCTGTATTACAGCCTCCAAATCCAGAGGCTGTTTTTAAAAAAACATCTAATTTTTTTGATGTTGTTTTTGTTATAATATTTAAAGGTTTTGATACTCCCGGCTCGCTAAATCCTAAAGAGGTATACAAGGTATTGTTTTGTAATGAATGCATCCCGACAATAGTCTCTACCAGTCCTGAGGCTCCTAATGTGTGTCCAAAATAGCCTTTTAAACTATTTAATGGTACTTTATTTAATCCTAATCTGTTAAATGCGATTGCTTCTGTTTCGTCATTAAACAATGTTGCTGTGCCATGTGCTGAAATGTAGTCAATGTTTTCAAAAGTAAGATTACTTTCATTTACAGCAGATTTTACACTTCGACACAATCCTTCTCCGGTTCGGGAGGGGCCAGAAATATGGTTTGCATCATTACCAGAACCTTCTCCCAAAACAACAACTGCATTTTTTGACAAAGCATTTTCATCCTTAGTGATCAAAATACTTGCTGCAACTTCTCCTATATTTACTCCTGATCGGTTTTTATCATAAGGTTTGCATGGTTCATTACTTAATGCCTGAAATGAATTAAATCCGGTTACTATAAATTCAGTTACAATGTCTCCGCTAACGATAAATACATTATCATATACTCCTTGATTAATGTATCGTTTTGCTATTGCAATAGATAAAATTCCTGAAACACATGCATTTGAAACTACAATAGCTTCTTTTTTAAAACCCAACGCTTCTTTTATTACTTGCCCTAATGTGCTTAAATAAGCTCTCTCTTTGGGGAATTTACTGTTTTTATCCAAAACATCTATATTTCCTTTTGTGGTTGAAATTATTAGCCCTGCCCGATTGGTCAATGGTATTTTTGATAAACTTATGACTTTACTTAATGATGAAATCATCATTTGTTCTAAGTGGGTAAAATTTCCTTTAATACCTAGCAAATTAAAATTGACAAGTAAATCTTTTTTGTTTATTATGGAAGAATAAAATGGCTGAGACAATATACTTTTATCTTCTATAAGCTGTAAGCCAGAGTTTTGATCATGAATATTTTGCACAACAGATTCACTATCAAAACCAAGGGATGATATTATATTATTATATGAAGCGTAAATTTTATTCATCTATACTTATAAGTCCTTCTTTTTGTTTCCATTTTTTAAAAAAAGATGGTATTGTAAGAGATAAATCCCCATTTCCTGTATCTCCTACAAATACTTGTACTGTTTCACCTGTACAAACTAATTTTTGATCTTGATTATAGATTTCATATCTAAAAATCATTTTGGCGGCAGGGCTGTCTACATAAATTGTTTTTATAGTGGCAATATCTCCATACCGCAAAGGTAATTTATGTTCTGTACTGGATTTTACAATTGGCGTGGCATAGCCAAATTTTTTTTGATCCAGATAAGAAATACCATGATGCCTTCCAAAAGCTTCTCTGCCATCTTCAAAATATTGAATATAATTACCATGCCAAACGATCCCTAAAGGGTCGGTTTCTACAAATCGCACTCTTACCTGAGTAATAAAACTTATTTCCTTATTATTTTTATACTGCATTTTTCTTTTCATTATAAATAATAGAAATTAAGGCTGTTATTATAAAAAACGATAAAAGTAATGTTATTTCGGGAATAATTTCTACAAAACCAGCATTCCTTAAAAACACGTCATAAAAAGCATTTAAACCCCAGTTCATTGGTGAAATATTTGATAAAAGCTGCATGAATTTTGGCATTATAAAAACTGGTACCCAAACACCTCCCAAAGCTGCCAGGATAACTACAAAGGTTGCCCCAAATGGTGCTGATTGTTCTTGTGTTTTTGCAACTGTACCTAACAATAAACCTAAACCGATTGCTGCTAAGCCTGCAAAAAAGGCCACAATAAATAAATTAGGCAATCTTTCTGAAACGTCTAATGTTGGCAGGCCCATTTTGGGAAACAAAAACACACCTATCAACAGCATTAAAACGAATTGAATTAAGCAAACGGCTAAATAAACGATTGTTTTTCCTCCCAAAACTGTTGCGTACGACACCGGGTTTGTTCTTAATCGCACAAAGGTTCCCTGATTTTTTTCTTTTACTATATTTATAGATAATGGTACAATAATAAAAAAGATCGCAAATAGTGTCCAGGCAGGTATATTATGTTGAACAGAATTAGGAATCATTTCTTTATCTCCTTGCTTTGGTACTATTTCTTTAAAACTAATAAAATTATCTGTTTCAAAAACGGCTTCTGTATCGTCTTCGGATATTTGTTCCTGAAAAGCATTGTATATAGATTGTGTTTCTATTTTAGAAATCATTTTATCAATACCATTTTTTACTGAACTTTTAAAAGTTTGTTGGGTAGCAGGATCAAAATAAAGCCTGACTTCTTTATTTAAAATTTTTTCTTTTGGCTTAACCCCAACCTCTTCTTCCAACCCAAACTTAGCCAAAATACTTTCTACATTCTGGTTAACCTTCTTTTCTAAATCCGTTGACAACTTTTCGGGAATTATTATAGCTAATTGATAATCTCCTTTAAATACTAGTTCTTTTGCTTTTTCTTCTTCGTTTTTTTGAATAACCTGAAAAGTATTAGATTCTGTCAAACTGTTAATTATAGTTTCGGATACTAAACCATTGTCATTATTTACAAGAAGTATTGGTATTTTATTTTCTCCGATAGCTTTAAAAGAACTATCTTGAATTATTGTTATAGTTATAATTAACACGACTGGCATTATAAATAAAATGGCAATCCCCCCAATATCCCTGGTAAGCAATAAAAACTCTTTGTATGTAGATGCTAATAATTTATGCATGATCCCTTAGTGCTTTTCCTGTTAAGGATAAAAATATGTCTTCCAGATTATTTGCATTTTCTTGATTAGAAATTAGTTCTTTTGGTTGCCCTTGGGTTATTATTTTTCCGTGATCTATAATTGCAACTTTAGTACAAAAATCTTCGGCTTCATTAAGGTGATGTGATGTATAAACAATAGTGGTTCCTTTTTTATTCAAATCCCTTAAATACTTAATAATTACGTTTTTGGATTGCACATCTACCCCTACGGTTGGTTCGTCCAAAAATAACACTTTAGGCTCATGTAATATACTTGCTATCAAATTAACGCGCCGTTTCATTCCGCCAGAAAATGTGTCTACTTTTTTATTTGCAAATCTGGACAGCCCTAGTATATCCATTGCTTCCATTACTTTAAGTTTTAATTCTTTGCCTTTTAACCCATACATGCCCCCAAAATACATAAGGTTTTCAAAAGCTGTCAAAGATGGGTATAAAGCGTACTCTTGCGGTACTATCCCTATTAATTGTTTCAATTGGTTTTTTGAAGTTTTATAGGTCAATCCATCTATGGCAAAGGTTCCTGATGTTGGTTTTATTAAAGAGCACAGTAATGAAATCAAAGTAGTTTTTCCTGCTCCATTTGGGCCAAGTAGTCCAAAAATTTCTTTTTCGGCAATAAACAAATCTAAATTTGATAAAGAGTACGTGTCTGCGTCTTTGTATTTTTTAGATAATTGTTCAATATTAATCATGCCTTATTATTAAATAGCTTTCTTTAGTCTTTTAAAGAATGTTTCTTCCTGATTTGCTATAGTTTCTAATTGTAAAGCTATATTGTTATATACATCCTCTTTAGCACTTCTGTTTTTATAAATACGAGAGGCATCCAAGGCAAAATCTCTCCACGAGTCCCCTATCAAAGTCATTTCTGCGGATAATTTGGTTAGCTTATCGTTTTTTAGGAGTTTACCTGCTTCTTGCAAAAAAGCTGCATAGATATATCGAAATCCTCCGCCTCCGGTCCCTATTTCTTCCTGCATCCTTACTACTTGTCCCAAGTAATGGTTAGCTACTTTTGTTCCTTTCTTTTTTGGCCATTTTCGAATTAACTTAGCAACTGTCCGAATCCCTTTAACTCCAACGATTGGCACTGGAGCCAGCATATCTCTGCACGTTTGTTTTATTCCTTGTACTATAGCTTTTTCTATAGTTAGTTCTTTGGGAAAATCTGTAGGATAATACATGTGCCCTTTGGGAGCAAAAGCGCCTTTGGCAAAACGTACTTTTTCTAATTCTTTTTCTGTTAAGGTTGTTACTGTTTCCATTACGGGATCGCTTATTAAATAGGTATCCTCTTTTTTGCCATAAACAACCAGGTTATGGGCATTAAAATGAAATCTGTATTCGTCTGGAAAATATACCAGATTATATACTCCTACCTGAAGTCCTACAGGGTTATTTTTATGAAGGTTTTCGTCTAAACGAGCTTTTGCCTTTTGAGGGGTTTTAAATTTTTCTCGTTTTATTTTTATCCCAACCCTTTTGGCAAATCGTTTAAAAATAAATCCGGGCATTGCTCTATAGGTAAGGGCAGGGGCGTGATTTACCATTAAAAATGGTATATAGCAAAATAACAAACCTGATCCAATACCAAATACCATGGGTTCACTAACATTGAATCCATTGTGTTTCATTAAATTAGACACAACACCATTTTCACAGTGTGCAGATTGATGGTGTGTAAAATTAATTTCCATGTTCAATATGTTTTAATTGATCTACCGTTATTTCAAAAATGTCAGCGTATTTTTGTACTATTTTTTGAGGTAGTTTTTGAAACACTTTTGGTTTAAAATGCCTTTTAACTCGCCATTGCCACAGACCAACATAACTTGCCAAAATCCCTACATCCATTTTATGAAGTTCCATATAGTACTCTATAGGGCTTGTTTCCTTATTTATAACTCTTTTTTTTGCGTTTTCCACACGCTCGTTTATTTCTTGTATAGCGTTGTTTAAGGCTATAGTTTTGGGAGTCCATCCACTACTGCTTGCTGTTGTGTATTCTCCATTATCGTTAACTGCATAGCATAGCTCTTTAAAATTAGAGGACTCTAAACTACTTTTGTCTTGCGGAACTTCACTTTCTTTCATAACAAACCTATTTTACTTCTTGAATAAATAAATTCATTTCACAAGATAATAATTCTTTCTCTTCTTCGTATATATTACACTCTAATGTACAAATGCTGTATTGTTCTGTATCGAATCTGGATTTTAAAACAGCTTTGGATACTATTGTTTTTTCTGCGCAGGGGCAATGATAAATAGTTACTTTTTTTATTGCACTAATAAAACCAATAAGTTTGGTTCCATTACCTTCTATATCATCGTCTTCAAAATAACTTTTACCAACTATTGCCGAACAGGTTTGTGCTGCGTTTTCGATCAATCCTATTTCATTAAAAATATTGTTTTTAACAAAAATACAGTCTGATTTTATATCAAATGATGTCAATACGTGATTATCATCTATGGACAATACTTTATCTACCATTAAAAACGGGGCTCTGTGTGGCAAAAATTTAGCGATATCTAATTTTTGAAATTTATTCATCATTAGCAATAACGGTTTTCATTTCTCCAGAGGCAATTTTTTCTTTTTTTGCATTAAACACTTCTATTT
Organism: Aquimarina sp.; assembly: GCF_977115655.1. Lineage (NCBI taxonomy): Bacteria > Pseudomonadati > Bacteroidota > Flavobacteriia > Flavobacteriales > Flavobacteriaceae > Aquimarina > Aquimarina sp. The sequence goes on along the minus strand of NZ_CDSBKO010000050.1, from coordinate 10,646 downwards.
TTACCATGGTAACCCCCATAAATTCATGTAAGATTTCAGCCTTGGTTGTTATGGTTTCATTCAATTTTGGAAGAGAAAAAATTTCTATTTTTTTTATGGAACCGATATATCCTGTTGGAGCTGGTTTTCCTTTAAGAAAATAGTCATAACCTGTATGTAATGCGACAGTCTGGGCCATGTTTTCTATGAGCCCGGGTTCTAAAAATAAATTATCTTTAAAAAAGATATTTTCTTCTTTTATTTTTAAAGACGATACTACACTTGTCTCTGAAAACTCTAGCAAAGCACTTACCATTTCGAATGGTTTTTTTTGAGGTATGAGGTGTTCAATATTTGTGAGAGGCAAGTTTATTGTTTTCATTTTAGCATACTGTTAAATAAGCATAGGTATAAGAAAATCTTGCACTTTCGGGAACAGACAATAATATTTTATCTCCTTTTTTAAGGTTTCCTGATGCAACCAGTTCTTCCAACATTATATAAATTGATGCCGCTCCGATATTACCGACTTTTTTTAAGTTCATAAACCAATTTTCCCATGGAATTTCTACCGCATTATTTTTCATTTCCTGGTATAAATTTTCTTTAAAATAGTACGAAGAAATATGTGGCAGATAGTAGGTTATATCTTCAGGTTTGACATTATGTTTTGTTAGTGCTTTTTTTAAACTGTCTACTCCTTTTACAAGGATATTTTCGGCAAGTAGCTTAACATCTTGTTTTATTGCGAACAATGATTTTTGAGCCCATTCCTCAGAGGGGTATTCGCTCCATGATTTTAACAATCCGGTATCCAGCTTATCTCCTCCTGCATACATACATGCCTCGATTTGACCTGCATAAGAATAACCTTCCATCCATTCTATTTTTAATGGCAGCTTACCATTAGGCTGATCTTCTAAAAGGAAGGCTCCTGCCCCATCGGATAACATCCAACGTAAAAAATCTTTATTAAAAGCCAATATTGGTGTTTCTTCCAGTTTTTTCAAATGTTCTATTTCATTTTCAAAAATACCAGATTTCATCCATGATGATGCTCGTTCAGACCCTGTGCAAACGGCATTGGTATTTTGTCCGGATTTGATTGCCAAATAACCATATTTTAAAGCATTCATTCCAGAACAACAAGCTCCTGAAGGGGAATTGATTTCTATGTTTCCATTTTTTAAAAATCCATGAACCATAGCGGCATGAGATGGCAATATCTGATCCGGGCTTCCGGTCCCACAGGATAACAACTGAATGTTTTCTGTAGTAAAATCTTCATCACATAAAAGTTCTATTGCTTCTTTGGTAAGTTGGGCATTATTATGTGTTATTTCTCCTTTATCATTAAGAGCGTAATATCTGGTTTTAATTTGATTGTTACGTAAAACAACACGTCTGGCCTTAGATGTTTTTCCATTAACAACACCTAATCTTTCTTCCATATCTTCATTATCGACAGGTTCATTAGGTAAAAACTTTGATATTCTGGTAATGTAAACGTCTTTCATTAATTGTTCTTTGTGTCAACAGATGAATAATATATTTTTTCTCTGGTTATTTTTTTATACATAAAGATATAAGTAACCAAAAATACAATAAAAACTAGTGGTGCTATAATCCAAATAGCAAATAACAAATAATAATTAAATAAAATAAGATTTTTTTTGCGTTTTGGATCTCCTGCTTTCCCTCTTTTATATATTAGGTTTGCCCATTTAGAAAACAATAGATTGGCTCTTTTGTCTGCTAAGACTAAAAATGGTTTAATTTTTACTGCTCCTAACTTTACTATTTCTTTTTGCAAACCTACATAGTTGTTTGCCCGTAATGCTTTTTTTATAGAAGGTACAAAAGTTACTACATTACTTATGTCCTTATCAGAGATTCCTGGTTTAGGAAAAAATCCTAAAAGCCTGTTTTTTTTGCCTTTAAACATCCAGTGTGTTATGGTTAGCACACTTATATGATTAATATGTCTGTCTACCAATGCTATATTGCCAACTAGTTTTGCATTACAAGAAACCAAAAGAGTTTTTACTTTTTCTTGTGCTTGAATCCACATATTCCTACATCCAATAACAGTAATTACCGGGGTATTATTGAGTATTTTTTTTGCGTTTTCGGATTTCAAAAAAGAATTGACAGGAATGGATGGGGTTAAATACCAGACTTGGTACCCTAAAATAACCAGATCATATTTTTTGTTGAATATTTTGGGGTCAGGTTCTTCAACAGGGCTTGGAATTTGAAGGAAGGACTCGGGGAATACATCAAAAAAGGCTTCTTTTTTCCAAGGAAATTCGTACATATCCTTAGGGGTTATCTGAAGATATGTTACATTTATATCTTCGTCCTCTAAAGAAGAGGATATATTACTAACAATGTCAAACAGCTGTCCTGTTTGTGAATAGTAAATAACCAATACTTCTTTCATCTGTCTTTTTTTGCATTCCAAAAATCGAAATAGTTAAACCATTGTAAAGGATATTTATCTAACATCCATTTTACGCTTTCTGTATATTCTTTTAACAGCTCTTTGGCATCTCTGTGTTTTGCTTTTGCTTTTCTGGCATAAAGGTGGTAATGTGTATTGGTTTCTTTCATTACATACACAAAAAGCACTGGTACTTTTAATCTTGAGGCTAAAAGGAAGGGGCCTGCCGGAAACTTAGCTTCTTGCCCTAACAGGTCCTGAATTAAATATTTGGCTCCTTCAAAATAACGATCTCCTGTAATACATACAATTTCATTTCTTGCCAGAGCTGCATTAATATGAAAGATATGAGAAAGATCTTCTTTTATATAAATAAACTTGATATTAGATTTTTGCACAACACTATCCAGATAGTCTTTTATAGCAGTATGTTCTGTATTTGTTGTAAGGAGGCTAATTGCTGCATTTTCTTCCAGTTCTCCAAAAAAATGCTCTGCAATTTCAAAGTTACCAAGGTGCGCGCTAATAAGAACCCCTCCTTTTTTTTGCTTTAGTGTTTCATTTATTAGTTCGACACCATCAAAATTATATGTAAATTTATTTCTAAGACCCGAAGATATAGCCACCTTATCAATAATAGTTTGACCAAAAACATAATAGCTTTGAAATATTTTAAAAATACTTTTACGCTTAGAATATTTAAGTCTTGTATTAAAATAATAATATATAGATCTACTACTGGCCAAAGAGAAAAAACAGAAATACAGGGCAACAAAATACAAAACAAAATAAGCAGAGCTCAGCCCTACTTTTTGAATAAAAAAAACAAATATTTTATATCCAAACACAGTACCTCTGGACTTCCCTTTCCATTCAGTAGTCATATATGCCTATAGCGATTTTATTTTGTTTTCTATAAGATCGTAAAAATCTTGAAGTGTTACCACATTTACAAAGTCCTCGCCTATTAATTTTACCCCAAAATTGGATTCAACAGCTACTACAAGATCAACAAAATCCAGGCTATCCAGCTCAAGGGCTTCTTTTAAGTTTGCTTCTGGAAAAATATCATCTTTCTCTACTTCAAATTCATCAACAAGAAAGTCGTTTATCTTCTCAATAATAACTTCTTTATCCATATTTTATTTATTAATTTTTTTTATTATCAATGCTGAATTTGTTCCCCCAAACCCAAAAGAATTAGACAAAAATACATCAATTTTTTTATTCAGGGTTTTCTCAACCAAATTTAGTTTAGCTGCATCTTCATCGGGATTTTCTAAATTTATATTTGGAGCAATAAAAGAGTGCTGCATCATAAGCATAGAGTAAATAACCTCGCTTGCTCCTGCCATCCAGCATTCATGCCCTGTCATTGATTTTGTAGAGCTTACATAAGGTCCATTTTCTCCAAAAACTTCAAGTATTGCTTTTGCTTCATTGGCATCTCCAACTGGTGTTGAAGTAGCATGTGCATTTATATAATCAATAGTTGAAGAATCGATATTTGCTTGTTGCAAAGCTTTTTTCATTGCTCTGGAGGGTCCATCGACGTTTGGGGTAGAGATATGTTCTCCATTTGAAGAGAATCCATATCCTACGATTTCTCCTAATATTGGAGCTCCTCTTTTAACGGCAGATTCATAGCTTTCTACTATTAATGTGGCTCCACCGCCACTAGGGACTAATCCATCCCGGTTTTTATCGAAAGGGCGTGAAGCTTTTTCGGGATTTTCTATATTTGTAGAAAACACTCCCAATCCGTCAAAACTTCCCATTGCCAGTTTATTGATCTCCTGTGCACCACCACAAATAATACAATCCTGCATTTCGCTTTTAATCATTTGATATGCCAGACCTATTGCATGAGAACCGCTGGCACATGCTGCACTAATTGTAAAGTTTATTCCTTTTAATTTAAAAATGGTAGAAAGGTTCATCGTAACGGTAGAGTTCATTCCTTTAAAAATAGCTCCGGAACCTACTAATGTTGTATCCTTTTTTTCCCTAATTTTATCTACAGATTCAATAACAGATTTTGCTGTACTGTCATTGCCATAAAGTATACCTACTTCATTTTCATCAAGAAAAACCTGATCTATTTTTGCATTTTTTAAGGCTTCTAGCGTCGCTACATACGCATAGGCTGTTTCTTCACCTATACTAATACGTTGTCGTCTGGATAGTATATTTTTAAGATCGGGTTCTTTTATTACTCCTGTTAAACAAGACCGATATCCAAATTCTTGTCTTTCTTGGTCAAATCCAATTCCAGATGTTCCATTGTATAGTGATGTTTTTACTTGTTCTAAATTTTCACCGATACAAGAATATATCCCCATTCCTGTAATTACAACTCTTCTCATATATTTTTTGAATATTTTATGAGTAAATCCCTCCGTTTATATTAATAACTTCGCCAGTAATATATGAGGCTTTTTTAGAAACCAGAAAAGATACCAGGTGTGCAACTTCTTCGGCTTCTCCAAACCTGTTAACCGGAATCAGCTTTTTAAGCTCGTTTTCGTCCAATTCATTGGTCATATCTGTCTTAATAAATCCGGGTGCAACTGCATTTACGGTAATGTTTCTTTTGGCTACCTCTTGCGCCAAAGCTTTTGTCACCCCTACCATAGCTCCTTTTGCAGCAGAATAATTGGTTTGCCCTGCTGTTCCTTTAACTCCTGACACAGAGGCTATATTTACAATCCTCCCGTATCTGTTTCGTAATAATTTTTGAATTAAATGATTTGTAACATTATAAAATCCATCAAGAGATGTGTTAATTACATCTTTCCAGTCCTTTTGGGGCATCCACATAAATAACCCATCTCTTGTGATTCCGGCATTATTTATAATGACTTCAATTACAGCTTCTTTATTGTTCTCTTGCCACAAATCCAATTTTGTTTTTACATCCTCATAGTCATCTACATTAAATTGAATGATTTCTGCGGTTTTGCCAGCTGCTTCCACTTCTAGAAGAGTGTCTTTTGCGGCAACTTCATTGCTATTGTAATTTATTAGTATATGATAGTTCGTGTCTTTAGCGAGTTGTATGCAAATTGCTTTTCCAATTCCTCTGGAACCACCTGTTATCAAAGCACATTTCATTTATTTTTGGTATTGTTATTTAGTTAGATGTGAACCATCTCAATTTATTTTGGAAAACTTCCAAAGTTTTTTATTAATTGAATAATTCCAGGTTTTTAAACCACATATTTTTTAATACTTCTCCTTTAGTATTTAAAAACCCCCAATCTTTTTTATATTTAACTCTTGCTAAGCCATTTACAAAACCCTTTGGGGTATTTTTTTCAAAAATCGAAAAACCTCCTGCAGTAATTTCATAATTTTCTTCAATAATAAGTTCTCCTTTAGTATTTACAAATCCCCACAATTTTTTTAATTTAACCGGTGCAAATCCGTCGTTACTAAATATTTCTGCATCTTTAAATTTAAAAGGGATCGCTGTTTCTCCTTTTGTATTGATATATCCCCATTTACCATCTTTAAACACAGGGGCTAATCCGTTTTTAAAAGCTCTTGCCTTATCAAATATTGGTTCAATTATCCATTCTCCATTTTTATTGATATATCCTACTTTATCATTCTTTTTTGCATAAGCGTATTCTCCATTTACAGAAAAATCCCAAATCTTTTGAGCTCCGGGCACTTCTTTGAATTGTCCTTTGATAATTAATCCATTTAGCAGGCCTTTGGTAGCGACAATAACATTGCTGTACACATTACTTATACTTTCAAAATCGGGTTTAACAAAGTATTTTCCAGAACCGTCTATCAAACCCCATTTTTCATTTTCTTTTACTTTAGCATATCCGTTTTCAAAATCGAATACTTTTTCAAATTTCGGTTTTATTATGATTTCTCCTTTTGTATTAATAAACCCTACTTTATCTTCATTTCTTATTATGGCAAAACCATCTTTAAAGTCATAGATTTTATCGGTATTGACATTAGTAAGAATTTTTTCTCCTTTGTTGTTAATGTAAAACCATTCTTTATTTTTTAGAACTACTGCTATGCCAGAATCAAAAGCTTTAACTTTATCATAATCAGGTTTTACAACCCATTCTCCTTTTCTATTTATAAATCCCCAATACTTATCTATTAATGCTGGTGCCAAATCTTCAGAAAAGTTTTTTGCATCCTTGTAGGTTGGTGCTATTTGCCAATCCCCTGATTTTGTAATATAGCCAAATTTGCCTTCAAAATTTGCTAATGCCAGTTCTTGAGCAGATATTATACCAAATGAACAAAGAAAGAGTACAAAAATTAAAAAATATTTAGTGCTTATCATGTTTCTATAGTTTTATTATTTGTAATAAAATCTTTTATCCGGCTTTCATACAGATGTATAACTACCTCTTTTGTAAATATAGTAACTATATTTTGTATTACATTATACACTGTAAAGAGACTACGGTATTACTAGTTATTATCAATTGATTCCTGTTATATAGATTTAACAATACAATTGCATAACATACTTTTGTGTCGACCAGATAGAAATTATAGCCTGAACAAAAGCAAAAGCAATCAAAAGTATTTTTGCAATCATTATGCTTCTGCTATTTCATTAGTTATAATAAAATCTTTTACCCGATTAACATAAGGATACATAACAACATCTTCTGTAAATACCGGAACTATGTTTCGTATGGCATCGTACATTTTTTTGGTATCGGAAGAAACCTGATCTTTTACTTCTAAGTACTCTATTGCCTGAACAATTGTAATTAATTCTATAGCTACAACCTCAAATGCATTTTCAATAACTTTTTTTGTAATTAAAGCTGCATTGGTCCCCATACTTACAATATCCTGATTGTCATTATTATTAGGGATACTATGTACATACATTGGATTGGACAGCATTTGATTTTCTGCTGTGGTCGAAGTAGCGGTAAATTGCACTCCTTGCATACCAAAGTTTAGACCTAGTTTAGCCAAATTTACAAACGGAGGGAGTATCTCGTTCAGTTTTGAGTTCAATAAATAATTTAACTGTCGTTCTGCCAGCATGGTCATTTTGGTAACTACAATTTTCAGCTTATCCATTTCTAAAGACACGTAATCTCCATGAAAATTCCCTCCATGATACACATGCTTTTCTTTAACATCTATAATAGGATTATCATTGGCAGAGTTTACTTCTTCTATAAGAATTTTTTCTGTATTGTTTAATGTATCCAATACTGGTCCTAATATTTGAGGAACACAGCGTAATGAATAATATTCTTGTACTTTTTCTTTAAAAACAGTTACTTCGGTTTGATCGGTATACAGGTATTCCTCTCTTTTTCTAATCAAAGAGCTGCTTTCCAGATGTGTACGCATTTGCTTGGCTATTTGTTGTTGCCCGATATGCTTTTTTGTGTGGTTAAGCTCATAAGATAAATGGTCGTCGTAGGCTTTTACTATTTCATTTATTGCGCATGATGCTGCAATCATCCAATTTAACAGTCTTCTTGTATAAATAGTATTTACTAATCCTACCCCTGTCATTACAGAAGTACCATTCATTAAACCCAATCCTTCTCTTAAGGCAACGGTAATAGGCTTAAGGTTTTCTTGTTCAAAAACTTCTTTAGTGGTTTTTCGTTCTCCTTTATAAAACACTTCTCCTTCGCCAATAAGGGTTAAAGCCAAATGTGCTAATTGCACTAAGTCTCCACTAGCACCTACGCCACCGTGTTCATAAATAAGCGGGGTAATGTTTTTATTAATCAAAGAGGTCATAACTTCTATAACAGATTTATGAACCCCGGAATACCCAAGGCACAGTGTGTTTAACCGGGCTAGCATTGCTGCTTTTACATACATTGGAGGAATTGGGTTTCCTGTTCCCGATGCATGACTCCTGATTAAATTATATTGTAATTGGTTTCTCTGGTCATCATCTATTTTGTATTGTGCCATTGGCCCAAATCCTGTATTTACGCCATAAATGATTTTATTTTCAGAAAATTCTTTTAAAAAATTAAAACTTTCTTCTACCGTCTCTAAAACATTTTCTCCTATAGCAATTGGTTCTTCATTAAATATAATTTTAAAAAAATCCTGTATTTCTAGTTTCCCTTTAAGTATCCTCATTTATGTTTTCCTCAAAATTTTAATGAATATTATTTCAATAACCAAAAATAAAACAGTTATTTTGGTTTGCAAATTTATAATAATTAGGGAATTAATAACTACAGTAATGCTATGAATGATGAAATTATAGATGTTTTAATAATTGGAGCTGGTCCATCCGGTTGTGTTGCGGCCTCTTATTTGCATGCTAAAGATTTTAAAATAAAGGTTATAGAAAAAAATACTTTTCCCAGATTTGTGATCGGAGAAAGCCTGCTACCCAGATGTATGGATCATTTTGAAGAAGCGGGCTTATTAGAATGTTTAAAAGATATTGGGTTTGAAATAAAATCAGGAGCCCGGTTTATAAAAGGATCGCAAGTATGTAATTTTGACTTTAGCAAAAAGCATACCGATGGCTGGGATTGGACATGGCAAGTACCTCGTGCAGATTTTGATAACACATTAGCAAAAGAGCTTATAAAAAAAGGGGTTGATATTGCTTTTGAGGAAGAAGTTATTGATGTCCTTTTTGAAAATGATATTTCAAAAACTACTCTGAAAGACAAAGATGGAAAACATAAAGTTATCCATGCAAAATATATTATAGATTCTAGCGGGTATGGGAGAGTATTGCCCAGAATATTAGATCTGGACAAACCTTCTGAGCTTCCTAAGCACTCTTCTATTTTTACGCATGTTAAAGATATTCACAGACCTATCGGAAAGGAAGGTACACTAATCACATTTGATGTGATTAGTACAGAAACGTGGTTATGGGTAATTCCTTTTTCTAATGGGGTTACCAGTATAGGCTATGTAGGGCCAACAGATTTTCTGGATTCTTTTGAAGGTAATGCGACAGAAAAATTAATGCAAATGCTAAAACTTTCAGATTATTTTTATGAGAGATTTAAAGATGTTAGTTTTATGTTTGATCCTATGCTTATCAAAAACTATTCAAAATCTGTAAAACAATTGTATGGAAAAGGATATGTATTAACAGGAAATAGTGCCGAATTTTTGGATCCTGTATTTTCTTCGGGTGTTACATTTGCCACAGAATCTGCTTTGTTGGCAGCAAAACTTATTACTAAAGAACTACATAATAAAGTGGTTGACTGGGAAGAAGAATACTCAAAATATATTAAAGACGGGGTAGCTGTTTTTGCATCGTATGTAAAAGAGTGGTACACAGGAAATCTTCAGAAATTATTTTTTCATCGCCCTGAAAACCCAGAAATCAAAAAACAAATATGTGCTGTCCTGGCAGGTTATGTTTGGGACAAAACAAATCCTTTTGTAACCAAACATAATAGATTAATCAAAACATTTGCTCATTTTATAGATATAGAAAATGACGAGAAAAAAAGCGTAGATAAGCTTAAAAACAAAAAAAAATAGCAGATACATTTATTAAATGTACAAGAAGAAGTAAAAGAGGGTGTCTGAAAAGTCAAACACCCTCTTTTTTTATTGTGAATTTTTCAAAAAAAATAGTTCTAAAGAAGGTTTTGCTGAAAGAAATAAAAAGTTTTTTTAGAAATTATCATGAATATTTCTACTAAATTTTATCAAAAATCACTTTTTAGACAGCTTCTTACAATAGCATCGAGAAACAGATCATAACTTTCTCTTAAAAGTAAAAAAAAGACTTGTTTTATTTGCACTCTATTTACAGAAACTTTTGATTGTTTCTTTTTTCATCTGCATCACAATTAGGGCAACCATTATTACTCTTTTTATCCCTGCTCCCCGCTACTTTCTCTACTTGTACCAAATTACAACTTTGCGGGCTTTTTTCTACATTTAGTTTTTCTGCCTCGGGGCTTACTTTAAGGCGGTAGATATAATTGTTCTGGTTGGTGGATAATCCCCCATAAAAATTATCGTTAACCTTTGGTATAATCTCCAGATATCCTTTATCCTCTTTGGCATATTGCAGCTCCCAACACTCGTCTATCGTAAATTGTAGTTCTGCCTTGCCATTACTATCAATAAAAGCGGAAGATTTTTTAAGATACTTCCGCTTTTTATATTCAAAATTATTACTATTCTTAACTTTTTAGTTATTTATTTTCACTCTACTTTTATGAATCCAACCTTTTTGTCCTTTAAAAGATACATA